>JANTGD010000178.1 GCA_024763135.1 Thiotrichales bacterium
TGCACCTGGCAAATCAGAAAACCCTCTCATCACCAATAAGGTGACCACGAGTTTTTCCGATTCACCATGCACACCAATATCTTACGCGTCTTTTTTGTGCTTAACTGAGGTTTTTAGGTTCAAGGAATAACAGAAGCCATCGCGCAGGGAGCGCGGACCTTCGTCGGAGACTGTCTGGGCCTGTCAAGGAAGGTGGGTCCGGGCGCCTTTTCACTTCCCATCTCCAACGTACACCTTCTCCTGGGTGCCATTGTTCGAGTCGTTTTCGCGCAAGGCGACGGCTAATCCGCCGGCAGCAAAACGCCCACCGCACGGATTGTTTTCTAATGGCCTCTTACAGCCTGCCACCCCGATAAACACGGGATGAAGCGTTTGAAACTTTCGCTTGGGCTTTATAGCTTAGGCTGTGGCCGACGGGTTGGGTATAGACTACGGCATCGTATGCCATCTGCGCGACCAGGTCTTTTTGCATGGATACGGCCTGATCGGTGTCGAGAATCGTGCGAATATGCGCCAGATCACGATGCTGTTTCTCATCTTTTCCATCCAGCGCCTTGTGTAGCTGTAAATAATTCATATTGACGCCAAGTACACCATTTTTCAGCAGATATCGTGACACTTGAAGACTGTTGATGCGGTCGGTAATGACGGATAGGCGGGAGAGCGCATTGGCCTGGCTGGCCAGCGGTGGATTGTAACGCGTATGTTTGATACCAGATGGCGCACGGGTGCCCATAACTTCTTGATCGCGCCAGTCGATGCCGCCCTTGAGCTCATCAATCGCCCGGATGACTTGCTGCATGGTGGCAGTATGCCGAGCGCGGGAGTAGACGCTGTCCATATTGATCATGCCTTTTTGCACGGGCATCCGATACATTACTCCCCGGCCAGGTCGATCCACCTGCGCAGCCTCTGCCATTGCGGAAAAAATAAAATCCGCCTCGACGCTGTCTACCAGTACTGATACCACTTCTTTGGTCGGTTTGTTGGTAATCCGCAGCCATCCCAGGCGGTCTCGCAGTCCAAACCCCCGCGAATATTGTACGATTGGCCCATGCGCACCGGCATTAATGGCTGCGCGGCACACCGATTCGGTGCGCTCCCCCTGATTGATGTAATGGATTGCGGTCAGGTTTTCGCGTAAGTGCAGCGTTGCATCCTCGGCCGGATTTTCCGGCGTATCGATGGGCCAGAGCGGAAACTCTCCGAGAGCATAGAGGTCGTCGCATGGCGTGCTGTACACCACGCCTGAGCCCGAGCGATACAACTGCGCTTTGTCGATAATCAGTTGCAGGATGTGATCGACCTGTGCATCGGGTGCGAGCACCTGGACCATCTCCAACTCCGGATTGAGCATGGGTAACAGTCCCTGGTACCACTTGTCCTGAATCAAGGTGCCCCGTGCACTCGACAGATAGGCACTGTGCAGGCCCTCTGCGAATAATGTGTTCAAGACCTTACTCGTCCTATGACGGGGTAAACACAAGGTGATGACAGACATGTTGTGGCGAATTTCAGTGGGCATCGGATCGTCCGTTAGGCTGAGTGGACCGCTGCCCCGCAGGGTTACAGCAAGTAATTCGCTCAGGCTTCATTATCCAACGCTCCGTTCTTGGCCTGAATGCGGGCTACCAACAGGCCAACTGTCAGCACCGTGATGATCGGGCCGACCGAGGCCAACGCCAGAATCCCGAAGCCATCTTTGACACCCGGTACGTTGGCGCCAATGCCTAATCCCATGGACAGCACCAAGGGAACGGTGATCGGGCCAGTGGTAACGCCGGCGCTGTCCCAGCCAAAATTGACAAACTCTTCCGAAGAGATCCAAGTCAGAATGAGCAATAAGATGTAGGGTGGCAGCAGCAGATAAACCAGCGGCAGGTTAAAGGCGATTTTCAACACCCCCGCGGAGATGCCAAGCGCAACTCCGAGTGCGACGGACTGCATTAACAGAGATTTGCGAAAGGCGCCCACTGTGATTTTTTCCACCGTCTCGCCCAATGCGTTGAGCGCAGGCTCGGCCAGCGTTGCGCCATAGCCTAAAAAGAACCCAAACAAAATGGCCACCGCTTTACCCCCCAACCCCTCGCCGAACAGAGGGCCCTGATGACCTTCCATGCCCCAAGGGGTAATGGTGGCGAATGCTGCAGGGATATTCGCGCCGAGCTGTCCCCCCAAAGGCAGTAAACCAAGCGTAATGCCCAGGCCAAACAACATCATGCCCAGGATGGCAAACCCAATGCCGATGCTGACGAGTTGCGCGTCTTCCAGCCGCTCCCGCAGCAGCCAGCGCAGGGTGATGAAAAGAAACAGACACAAGGGCAGAATCGCCTGAATGGCGGACCACAGCGCTTTTATCAGTTCGTCCGCAACCTGCATCTGGGGATTCCAGCGCGCATCGTTCAAAGGTTTGATCGTATCCTCTTTTTTAACCAACGCAATCTGTGCCTCGCGATGCACGATGCGACCTTGTTCCAACGACGTTGTACCCCCGCTGAATTGAACTTCGTAGCCTTTGGGCAACTCACCGGTGGCCAAATAGTGCTCATATTGTGCTTGACTGAACCCTTGATTGAGTCGGCTCGGTCTGTGTTCAGAAGATTTGCTGAGTATCTGGCTGGTGGGGCCCGGCGCGGTGGCTTGGTAGTTGTCGGCGCCGTAATAGTCCTGTGCAAAGAAATGCGCAAAGCCGAGTAGCAATACCGCGATAATCGGAAACAGCGAGGCCAGCGTGACAATGCCAAACCCTGCGTTGGCCGAATCGCCATCCCCCACGATCCGGCACACGCCGATGCCCAGGGCAAGTATCAGAGGAACGGTAACCGGACCCGTTGTCACCGCGCCGGAATCCCAGGCAAGCGCAACGATGGGATTTAACACAGGATTGCTGCGCGCCCAGAGCGTTAATGCCACCAATGTTATGACGAGTGGCAGGATCAGCAGTTTGAGTGACCAGTTGTAAAAAAAACGCAGTACGCCCAATGCCACGGCGATACCGACACCGATGCCGACACTGACAACGAGCTGTGAGGAAAAATCATTGAGCAGGCTGTAGAGCAAGGGGGCTTGCTCGGGCTGCAGATTGGCGCCGGCGGCCTTGAGAACTGCAATGGCGGGCTCGGCGTAAGTGGCCCCCATGCCGAGTAAAAACGCGAATAGCAGTATCAAGGGCAGTTTGGCGCGGTGCGGAAGAATGACCCCGATAGACTCGCCCAGCGGCATGAGTCCAAGGCGCAATCCTTCCATAAAAAACATCAGACCGATTGCGACTATCAGTATTCCTGTTCCGATCATGGCGGCATAGATAATCGGCAATTGCAGGATGACGACCTGAAAGAAAAATAAATAAGCGATAATGAACCAAACGCTTTTGATCTGCTCCCACAGTTTTTCACGCAGATAGGGGATGAGAATGCTCAGTGTTTCCTGCCATCCGAGTCGAATTGTGGGGAGTCGGTCTGAATTTTCTGTGTTGTTGCGCATGGGCTGTATCCTGTCAAACCAATCCGAAAGCGGTTGCTTGTATAGCGATGATTACGGGCAAATTTCCGGGAATACTACGATCTGTGCAGCCAATGGTCGCTGTTTACGCTTAGCAGTCGCATGAAAGCGCCATGTTATTGCTTAGCGCTGCGTGCGGGACATCAGGGAGAACATGACCGATTCGGTGCACCAAAATGGGTTTTTGTAGACCCCGACCCAGTCGCATGATGAGGCGGAGAGGTTCTCAGCGATTTATTATTTTTCAGGCATTTCAAGTACATCGTCCAGTTTAAACTGACGGACAACGTTGTCCTGTCTGCATTCATGGATAGGCGCACTTCGCAGGGAATGGTTATTCCCTTACTCAGGCGTGCAACACCGCCAGAAATGTAGACAGGGCAACCCTTGGGGCGCTGCTGTAATGCTACGCCTCCGTGTTGCAGCGCTTGCCAAGGACAGCTGCCATTGCCTGCGCGCTGCGCCTTGATGCGCAGCATCACAAAAGCGCTGAGTCCCTCATTTTAAGCTAGACGAGGTACGAGCCTGTCACCGCAAACCATTACGGGTCGATCTCATTGGCAGTTCGAGCAAAATCTGTACCACCAAAAAGCGGGTCAACCGATAGAAAACGGCGGCCGCCAAAACGTCGCGAGAAACCCGCGTGCAAGGCGATCGCAGTACAGCGACAGCACAATACACGAGCGTGGAAACAGGCAGCGCAACCCAGTCCTTAGGTTGTGGGCCGGTTTCGCGATGGTTGCTCAGAGGATAAGCGCGATAGTGTAGCCGGCAAGGCAAGCGAGATAAGCGGCCTGCAACAAATGGCTCTTATGCTTTTCGTTGTGCCGGCTCCGGGCCAGTTGAAACCAGCATTTTATGGCGCCTGGCTTGCTCCGAATCCAGGAAATCCAGCATTGCTAAGGTCACGGTCTCGATCAGTTCCCGGCGGTGGGGGTAGGCGGCCAATTGCGCCTGTTTCCAGTCCTCCAAGGCACGCAACAAAGTGGAATGCTGGAAAACGTAGATTTTTTCATTGTTCATAAGCGATTCTGGCAAGGCGTGTCGGCATCAGTGGGGCGTGCTTCATATTGGGGGTTTTACGGGGTAAATTCAAAGCTTCAAGTCACATAGGATAGACACGCAAAACTGTGATGGCGGTGGCAGAAGGGAGGCGTGTCAGGTAAGGTTACGCTGCTTCGTAACATCGAAATGTTCCATCCTGGAAGTTGTGGTCTCGCGTATCGGCGACGGTGGGGCTTGCCGCTGCAACCGCGCGGTGCGCGCGTTGAGACGGAGTCTGCAACAGGGTGAAAGTGCCTAGCCGGCTTTTCGTCGCGGATCGAGGACCTATATCTGCAGCGGGCCCGGGCACACGCAGCCGTCATACCTAACCAAAAAGCGCTTTTAAGGAGATTCCTAAATGACCGAGAAAATCTACCCCGTACCCCCAGAAATTGCGGAACACGCCTATGTCGACGCAGAGCAGTATGCGCAGATGTACCAGCGATCGGTAGAGGATCCCGAAGGCTTTTGGGCGGACCAGGCCAAGACTTATGTTTCCTGGATCAAACCCTGGAACAAGGTGCTGGACTGGGACTTTGGTGAGGAGGTCAAAGTACGCTGGTTCGACGGTGCCAAACTCAATGTCTCGTACAATTGTCTGGACCGTCACCTGGAGACGCGCGGCGATCAGGTCGCCATTTTATGGGAAGGTGATGACCCCGGGGAGGATCGTAAGATCACTTATCGGCAATTGCATGAAGAGGTCAGCCGGTTTGCCAATGTGCTGAAAGACCGCGGTGTGGTCAAGGGAGATCGAGTGGCCATCTATATGCCGATGATTCCCGAAGCGGCTGTGGCGATGCTCGCCTGTACCCGCATTGGTGCCATTCATTCGGTTGTCTTCGGGGGGTTTTCACCGGATGCGCTGCGCGATCGCATTCTCGATTCGGACTGCCGGGTGGTAATCACATCCGATCAATCGTTGCGTGGTGGGAAAAAAGTGCCCTTGAAGGCGAATGCCGATGAGGCCCTGAGCCAGTGCCCGAATGTCGCCACCTGTATTGTGGTCAAGCGGGGTGGTGAACCCGTAGACTGGCATGCGGATCGGGATGTGTGGTATCACGCAGCGATTGCTGCAGCGAGTCCCGATTGCCCTCCCGAACCCATGGATGCAGAGGACCCGCTGTTTATCCTCTACACCTCAGGATCCACTGGCAAGCCCAAAGGCGTGCTCCACACCACGGGCGGATATCTCGTGCAGGCCGCGATGACGCACAAACTGGTGTTCGACTATAAAGAGGGTGAAGTATTCTGGTGCACCGCGGATGTAGGCTGGGTGACCGGACATACGTATATCGTGTACGGCCCGCTGGCCAATGGTGCGATCAGTCTGATGTTCGAGGGCATTCCTACCTACCCGGATATTTCTCGGTTCTGGGAAATCTGTGATAAACATAACGTGGCCATTTTTTATACCGCCCCTACTGCGATTCGCGCGTTGATGCGGGCGGGTGATGAACCCGTGAAGAAAACCGCACGCAAATCCCTGCGTATTCTCGGGACGGTCGGCGAGCCCATCAATCCCGAAGCTTGGGAGTGGTACTACCATGTGGTTGGCGAGGGGCGCTGCCCCATTGTTGATACCTGGTGGCAGACTGAAACCGGCGCACACATGATCACCCCATTGCCGGGTGCGGTCGCACTCAAGCCTGGTTCCGCCACGCTGCCGTTTTTTGGAGTGCAGCCAGTGCTGCTCGATGATAAAGGCAATGAGATCGAGGGTAATCCTGCGCAGGGCAATCTTGCGATCAAGCATCCCTGGCCATCCATGATGCGTACCGTATTTGGGGACCACAAGCGTTTTTACGAAACCTATTTTCAGATGTTCAAAGGTTATTATTTTTCCGGGGATGGGGCACGTCGGGATGAGGATGGTTATTACTGGATCACCGGCCGTGTCGATGATGTGTTGAATGTTTCGGGACACCGTCTGGGAACCGCCGAAATCGAGTCTGCACTGGTATTGCATGACAAAGTGGCTGAAGCGGCCGTGGTGGGCTTCCCGCATGAAATCACAGGGCAGGGGATCTATGCCTATGTCACGCTTATGGCCGGTGAGCAGGGCAGTGATGCGTTGGCCAAAGAATTGACCGATCTGGTGCGCAAGGAGATCGGCCCGATTGCCAAGATCAACTATATTCAATGGGCACCGGGTTTGCCTAAAACGCGTTCGGGTAAAATCATGCGCCGGATTCTGCGTAAGATAGCGGCCAATGAACTGGACAATCTTGGCGATACCTCAACCCTGGCGGACCCGGGTGTAGTAGATGATCTGATTGAAAACCGGCTCAATCGCTGAGCGTGCTCGCTGCGCTCTGCAACCGCGGAGTGCAGCAGGCTGGTGCGTGATTACTACCGACTAAGACAATCCAGAGTAAAAACTACATTCAGCGGGTCTTTGGGCACTCAGGCAAACCGGTGCAGGTATAGTGCTAGATCAAGCCGGTGCAGCAACATCAGTGAGTGCCCCAAAACCCTGTGTACAGGGCGCATCCCAGTTGTTATGGGCTCTATGTTGCGTCTTTTGGCAATCACCCCGCCATGGGCGGGGCGTGCCATGCCTTGACCCGGCATCGCTGGGGTGCTGTGTGGCACGCTTTATTCTGGATTGTTTTAGTAATAATCCTAAAAACCTCAGTTGGGCGCAAAAAAGACGCGTAAGATATTGGTGTGGATGGTGAATCGGAAAAACTCGTGGTCACCTTATTGGTGATGAGAG
>JANTGD010000179.1 GCA_024763135.1 Thiotrichales bacterium
GGTCACCTTATTGGTGATGAGAGGTTTTTCTGATTTGCCAGGTGCACCAAGAGCTTGCGTGGACTTTTGTGATCCAACTGAGGTTTTTAGGTTTAATTAACAGGACGCAAAAAAGACGCAGGTAACTACCAGAGTCGTCAGAAATAGGACGGGAGGATAGAGGGGACATGTAACACAGGAGCATTTTATGCTGATATCTAGCGGGCCATACGGAAAATAAGATGAGTCCCAGCCAGTCCACAAGCCGCGCTGGCAAGGCGCGTGAGTGCAGGACTGGCCGTAGCCAATTCAAGCGAGCGCAACGCTGTTCAGCGCGGCTTGTGGACTGGCCCTTCGGGAGCAACGCAAATGGCCCAATACCGCGTTGCATTGCTTGGAAAGAACCGGACCATTCCCGGCGCAGTGCGCCTTGTCTTGGACCAGTTGCGGGACTCTGGGCCTTAGCTGATTTTCCGCACGGCCCACTCGTCGCAGTGGATTTGCCACCTGAGGCTGTCCAACGCCCTGTTGCTGAGACACTCCATCGTAAAGCCTCCTTCAGCGGCTCTCTGAGCACTCAGACACAACGCGCACCGGCATAGCGGCACTTTTCGCCAAACCGGCGAGCCGCACCTTGACCCGTAATGCCAGAGCCCTCTGTATGGGCGCTTTACGATGGCTTGACTCAGTACTCTTTTTTATTGCCGGGCTATCACCATTTACATTTTTCTATGACAGGGGTCATCTCATATGACTCAGTTGGGTCATGCGCGCGCTTGCGGGTATTTTTACGCTATACAGGCAACGTTAAACAAAGGAGCACATGAAAATGGAATTTATCAAACGCAGCAGTCTTTCCGCGGCCATTCTAATCGCTCTCACCGCCTGCGGCGGGAATGGTGGTGACCCTGCAACGACAGGGGATGGGACAAAAAACAGCCAGTCGAGTAAAGTTCTCAAAGGTACCGCAGCCGCCGGTGCACCAATCATTGGTACTGTCACCGTGAAAGGCAGTCAGGGCAAAATCATCTCCCAGCTCATTGAGGCCAATGGGGATTATTCAATAGATGTCAGCGAATTGACGGCCCCCTACATGCTACGAGCAAGTGGCACTGTGGGCGGTCGTGGTTACACGCTACATTCCTTTGCGGAGGAAACCGATGTCGGCCAAACCGTCAATATCACACCATTTACAGATTTGATCGTCGCCAATGCCGCCGGACAAATCGCGCGTGAATATTTTGAACAGGGCGATTTCTCCGCGCTAACACCGGAAAAAATCGACGCCGAAGAAACGGCATTGCAGAAGAAGCTTCAGCCTGTTTTGAGTGGGCTTGGTGTCGCCGAGACGATTGACCTCCTGCATACAGCCTTCAGCACCGATCATTCACAGCTTGATGCGGCACTCGATGTTGTTCGGGTTGAGGTCGATCCGGACAACAATATCGCCACGCTGACCAATGTCATCGACAATACGACCTTGCGGGACAGTATCAGCGACAATGCCCAGGACCAATCGGGTGAACTTCAGGTCGTTAGCGATTTGAACACCATTGAAGGTGACATGCAGGCCATTACCCAACGTTTTGCCGCGCTGACGCAAAAGTTCAGCGGGGGCTCACCTTCCGTCGCAGATCTGGAAGCATTTTTCAGCACTGATTTTACGTCCGACGATCAGCAGCGCAGCCAGTTTCTCACTGATATTACGAGTGATCCTGACCTGCGCGGCTTGCGGTTTGAGAATCTCGCCATCCGTGATCTGGATCATAATGCGGGGACGGCCGTGGTTTCATTTCAAGTACGAACCAACGAGAGAGAACTCGGAACCATCCCTGGTTGGCAAGTTAAAAAACAGGGCGATACCTGGATAATGCGGGGTGATCAGAGAATTGCCGAAATTGCTACCAGCTTTCAATGCATCCATAGCGAAAACGATCCCGCAGGCATTGCGTATGGCTGCGACCTGAACATCGACATTCGAGACAGCAACCCAAACAACAATCAAGGCGCTGGCCAGATTCGTTCCGCCCGCATTACGCTCCTGCGTAATGGCGTGCCTGTCCCGGGCGCCATAATCTATGCTGGTGATGGCAACCACGGTTCAGACGGCGCAGCTCGGGCCGGGGAATTGGCCCTTTATGATTCGGACTACCGAGATGACGCAATTACGCTGGGTAGCGATGGGCTGGATCCCGCGCTTTTCCGTGACAATGATGTCGCAAAAATCGAGCTGTTTTCTTCAACGCTGAATGTGACGGCAGGTATTCCGGCGGTGACCAGCGACCCCGTCGCCACCTATGAAGTCACCATTCCCAAGGCCCCCATTCCCATGGCTCAAGTACAGCACCATGCCTACCCGGCGCTGTCACAGGAGACCAAAACCGCAGTACAAAACTTTTCCGGCGGCGACCTGAACATCAGCTGGACCTATCCCGCTAACGCTGGCTTACGCAATCAAGAAGCCGTCTATTTCGCCTGTGATGCCGAAAACGATTGTGTGAATAAAGAACAGTGGCGGCCTGCGGGCACGACAGCCACATTTGAAGGCATTGACCTGGCGGGTGCCGGTGTCGACAAGCTTCCCATCCTGCATGTTGTGCGTATCTATTCAGTTGATGCCTATGGGCGTGAATTCTCTCACTACTACCACTACAACCAAGGTGGCACGGCTGATACCCATTCTGGCGAAACAGGAAACACCGGCGCATCCCCCGCGACGCCATTGCCTGTCGATTTGACGAAGCTCGGTGGCGTGACGGTTTATGAGGTTTATTTCGACAATGAGGAAAGCCTCGGCTGTAGCGCGCCGAAGAGTGTCGGCAAAATCGAATTTTTAACCAATACCCAGGGCCAATACTTGGGACTATCAGGCGCAGATGCAGGCGTCTCCGGCGAATTCAACTTCACCGCTGACGCAACTCACATCACCAATGAGAATGGCGAGGTCACCACCTTTACCAATGCTGAATCAGGTCAAGCGTATTTTATGACCGGTATGTGGGTGTCCGCTGACAAGACGGAACAGGACCTGAACTACTATTTCACCACCGAACAGGCGGCCAGCAGCTTTGTCCTGCCAGGCTGCAGTCAGTAGCTTACTCCTCTCACCTAAACGCAAAGCCACGCTGCCAGTGGCTTTGCGTTTACTCCGGTGGCAACAAAATCTGCTCGAGCAACTGATTAAAACCTTTCGCATCTTCGAATTGCAGATAGTGCCCTGCTCCAGCGATCGGGTACTCGGTCACGAAAGGCGCATAGCGGGCACGCGCATCCGGATTGACCAGCGCGCCATTGATGCAGTCAACCGGTACGCGTAACGCTTCAAATGTTGGTAAGGGATCCCAGCGCAACAGCGATTCGAGTGCTGGCAACCCCACCTCGGGAGAGAGCGAGGTCATCACCTGAGCAGCGCGCTCAATGACCGCCGGATCGGTGTCGGGCGTACAGCCCTGCTCAATCAGGTTCAAAACCGCGCCAGAAAAATCCTCCCGAAAGCTCGCCAGAAACCCTTCGACAAGCACCTCATCGAGTCGCCCCCAGTCCATCACAAACGCATCAACCATGACCACCCGAGTCACTCTTTGAGGCATCCTTCGCGCGGCTTCCAGAATCACCGCACCCCCCATGGAGTGACCGATCAATACGCACTGCAGCAGATCGAGCGACTCGATCACTGCCCCGGTATCCCGGGCAAAGCCACCAAGGTGATGGCCCGCCGGATTAAGCCCTGATCGCCCATGCCCGGAAATATCCAATGTAACCACGCGATGGGTTTCCGCAAAATGTGCCAGTTGTGGCCACCAGAATGCCCCTTGCCCAGCCCAACCATGGACAAATACCAATGCGCGATCACCGCTACCGGCAACCTCCACGGCAATAGGAGTACCTTCGGTCGTTAGGATTTGCAAGGACTGTGTCGTAATCCCGTGCTGTTTCATGAACCTGTCTCATTGTAACGATCCCGCGAGTTGCCAAAACATGAAGTCACTGCTCAGATTGCCCCCGAAATACTTTAGATCAAGGCGAACAATGTGAGTTTACAAGTGTCAATGAGCATTTTTTTATTGACAAATGCAGAGCTGGCGCATGTCAGAGTCGTTACGTTTCATTTTCGTTAACAATACGTAATGATAAGATGATTCCTCCACAATCAACAGGGTCATACCCAGACTCACCAGCATTCGTCAGGGAGGGCGCATGAGTGAGGAAAAGGTGCTCAAGCAAGCACGCGTCAAGCAATCCGCAATCATTCAGAACATCTACCGGTCGGCATCGAATCCGGATCATTGGCAGCATTTTCTAGACGAAATTGTCGACGTATTCGATGGCCGTTCCGCGCGCTTGCTCTGGCTGGACCGGTCAGCCAGCCGGGTGCAGAACAGCTTCATGGTCAACACCGATCCCGCTTACCAACGGCAATACAATGACTATTACGTTAATCTCTGCCCCTGGCGACCGGAAATTCGCTCCAAGCCTCCTGGCCAGCTGTATTCCTCCTACTATGACTTCAGCCAATCCCAGGAGGACTTCCACCGCAGCGAGTTCTATCATGACTGGGCCCGGCCCCAGGCCATTGAACACGGCATTGGGGGAACCATCTACCAGACCCAAACCACCACCATACAGCTGCTATTGCAAAGAACTGCCGAGCCCGGTCATTTCACGTTTGCAGAAAAATCCTATCTGAATGACCTTGTACCGCATCTGCGCCAAGCCTTTAAACTGCAACAGCAGGTCGAGCAACTGGAAGCGCAGCAACAGGTCCTCTCTAAGGTATCTGGAAGCGCTCCCCTGCCCTTCATTTTAATCGCGCACTCAGGGAAAACCGCCTATCTTAGCCCCTCCGCCGAATCGCTCCTCCAGCAAAGCAATTGTCAGCTGCGCGTGGTGCAGGACAAAATCTGCCTGCGTCCACCCAGGCTTGCGCAACGGCTGGAAAATTTGATGTCGCGCACCCTGCAAGCCGCTTGCGGCCGCTGGGACAACGCTGGCGGTATACTGAGCCTGCCGCGACATGGCGAGCGGCAGCTCGACTTACATGCGATGCCGATCAAATGGGAAGGCCCCCTAACCGCACTGAGCCCTACGCGCTGCTACGCAGTGATCTACCTGCATGATCGACTCGCCAAACCGCATCTCGACCAAAAACGGCTCGCAACCTTGTACGCGTTGACCCCAGCGGAAATCCGCCTCGCATGCTGGCTGGCACAGGGGCGATCGCTCACAGAAATCGCGCAGCAACAAAAATGCAGCATCCATACGCTGCGTAACCAGGCCAAGTCCATCTACGCCAAAACCGGCGTTTCAGGGCAGACGGCCCTGCTGCGACTGCTGTTGACCGGACCGGCATTTACGCGCTGACAACGACTTCCCGAAGACACTCCCTAGTACAATGGGTCTGTGGGCGCTCATTCAGCAGGTGTACCGGCACATCACGATGGACAGATGCCCAGAGAGCCACCTGCGGGGATGGGGATCCTTCGGAGCTTGTGGGCTCGCCAAATTTTTAGCCATACGCAAGGCGTTGCCGCAAACCAACCCGTCAAGGTCCTCCGCGTTACCGGTTTGCAACCGCGCAAGGTCTCTTCTATCCTTCCGCCATACTCAAGGCAATCTCACGCTGATCCTTCATGAGTGACAGCGCGGGCGCGCTTAGCACGGCATGTCATTAACAATCAATCGGTTAGGACAGCAGGTATCGTCCTTCTCAGCGTTGCCTGCCGCAGGCAATGGTCGCTCCCTTGGCAAGACAGGTAACGCCGAGGGGGGAGATGCCTGAGGCTCTGAATACGGGCTATTATGGTGTCGGGTTAATCGCTGAGTCATTACCTGAAAAATAGATGTATAACCCTCACGCAGGCACTTCCATTCATGAGCAGACTCACCCCAACTCAGAAAAAACGTAAAAAGCAATCGCAGTTTCAAAAGCTTTGGAGCAAGGCTGAACGCTTGCAGCAAGACAATGAGCGCTTTGAACAACAACTGGAAAAGATCATCAAACGGATCCGCGAGGAAATCATGCCTGCGGAGATTCAGGCAATGCGCAGCAATACCCTCTTGCTCAAACGTTTGTTGACGCTGGGACAACGCAAGTCGCTGGCCCAATGGCAACGAGCAGAACTCCATCTATGGATCAACGAGCTGATTGAACCACTCGGCGAGACAAATCAGCTTGACGCCGAACTAATGGATGAAATTGCTTATTATGAAGCGTTTACGCGTGGCATCACACTCGATGAGACATCTGCGACCTCCCCCGCGGAACAACTGCAGCACATCCTTTCAGAACAACTCCGGAAGGAAAATTCAGAACGTAAAAAGGCGCTAGACCAACATCAACAGTTGCTGGATAACGAGATAGAGAGCTACCTCGACCAGGAGCTTGGCAAAGCACCGCCCCGGGCACCCGCCGCGCAGGAACACGACAACGATCTCTTTGGTGATGAACTCCGCGAGGCCATGGAACATGAATACGAAACCTACCAAAAGAAGCGCGCCGCCATGCGCGAAGACTTAGTGGCACAAATGCGCGAAATGGCGATGCTCGATGAGGACGAAGAGAGCGACTTATTTGATGAATTTTTTGGCTTCGACGAGGATGAGTCCGCAGAAGCAGAAGATGAGGAGACCACCGGGAGCGATTCACAGGCGCCTGTGCTAAGCAACACAGTCTTCAAGCGTATTTTCCGTTCTACGGCCGCTAAACTTCATCCCGATCGAGAAGTCGACCCGGCTCTGCGCAAAGAAAAGCAACATTTAATGGCCCAGCTACTCAATGCGCGTAAACACGGAGATGTGATGACGGTAATTAAAATGTATCAGACATATGTCGGCGAAGAGGGCTCGTTTACCAAAAAAGATGAGCAAGCGTTAATCGCGGCACTGCAATATCGTATCCAACAACTCGAAAACGCCAAAGACGACTACTGCAACACCAGCCCACTGCATCGCCTGGCTTATGAGCGCTTTTATCATCGACAAGCGAAAAAAGTAGATCTGGCCATCAAAAAGGAACTTCAAAATATCAGTAACGTTGGCCAGGAGACAGTCGAGCTTGCCCAGGAAATCAAGTCTCTCAAAGCGCTCAAACCCCACCTGGAAGCACGCTCAGAGCGCTCGAACAGCTTTGATCCCTGGGAAATTCTCGAGGAATCGATGGAAGAATTCAGGCGCTACCCCAGGTAACACTAGTACACCGCCAAGCCCAAACTGTCTGTATCAGTGAGTCATCAAGGGGTTAGATGTGGTTTTGTTTTTATGAATCATAGTGGTCCTATGGTG
>JANTGD010000180.1 GCA_024763135.1 Thiotrichales bacterium
TGAATGCATTCCCTCATCCTGTCCTTCTCCCCGAGGGAGAAGGGACGCTCTAATTCAGTGCGTAATGATATTTAAACTCCGAAACTTGAGTTAATAGGTGACCATTCGAGTAAGAAAATAACGCCGAGGTGGGGCATAAGATGAATACGCTGAGTCGTTACAAATGAAGCGACTGCGCAGATAGCCCCTGAATAGCATCCAGGATCAACCCACGCGCTGGTGTGCCTGACAAACCCGCCGTTGCAGCGCCATCACGAGATGATCGACCACAGTTTGCTGACGCATAGGCAGACGTTGAAATTTCAGACCTGCTTCAACTTGTCCCTCGACTTCCTGCCAATGGCACAGCGCGATGGCGAAAATTTCCTCGTGGTCGGTCTCGGGAAAAACCCCGGCCAGGGCCTCTAGCGCTGCGCCCGATGTCAGCAGGGGCGCGGCATCCGCCGCTAATCCTACCCGACAGCCTTCGTAAGAAATATCCAACAACATACCCGGCAGCGCTACCTGCTCGCCAAGCAAGCGTACCGCAAAGGCCAGCTCCCCCAAGGGCAGCCTCACGCTGTCGCGCTTTTGCTCATAGTAGATGCACGCGGGTACCGGAATCTGGAGTAGATCACGCGCTGCTTGCGCATCGACATGTAGCTTAAGCGCTTCCATGGCGACGGGGACGCCCTGCACCAGCCCGGTCAAATCAAAGGATGCGCCGTCGCGCAAACGCTGAACCAGTGCATAGTCCCCCGGCAATGAGAGAAAAAGACTCTCAGCGTCCGGACAAACTTTGAGAATCGTGGTGCTCCATTCCTCCTCTTCATCGGCCAGTGTCAGCGTCAGCGCATTGCGCCCGGCCTTGAGCCGATTCAGAATGGAAACGATTTTGTTGCGGTCCTCGGTACGAAATGCCTCGCGATCCATGGCCTCCTCTCACCTTCGCCGGTAGTAGTCGAAACACCATTTTAGATCAGTGTGCGTAGAGGCCAAGTGCAGGTTTCAGATTTTTTCGTGAGCAGGCCTGCTGGCCCCTCAACGCTCAATCGTGTAAATCAGATCGGCGCTACTGGCAAGTCCAGAAGCAGCCTGGAGGGCAAGTCGATCGGTCAGGCGATAACGCATATTGAAGGTGTTGATGGCATTCAGTAAGCCAATCCCGTAGCTAACATAAAGATCCGGAGTGAGGTATTTACCCAAGGTATAGCTGCCACCCTTGGTACCTGGTGGCTGCCCGAGCAACATATAGGAAAGAATACTCGCATCGGGCATGGCGGGTTCGGAGTACAGCTGCAGCAACGGGGCCTGCGCTGTCCCCCGGATGCGCGCACCCGCGGTCACATCATAAGCTTCGACACGGCGTGCCACATCCAGATCCAAACGCGGATTGTCGATCGGCCCACCGCCAAACAATATGCGTCCACGTTGTATCTTAAGCTGTTGACCATACACCACGTAATCCCCATTGACGACTTCGATCGTGCCAGTACCACGGGGCGCGAGCTCAGGCTTTTGTTCCACAACGAGACTACCCTTCAAGGCGCCGCTGAAGTCACCCGCCTCCACCTTGATATCATCACCAAGCACCACCCGGACATTGAGATTGAGATTGTTTACCTGCTTTTCAGGCGCCGGCTGCCCGTCTGCCTCGATGATGGTCACATCCGGTGATGCACTTACCACCGCCTCACCGCCCGCGGCATTGGCATTGATGTACGCACTGGGTATAACGACTTCCCCCTGCACCGCCATCCCCTGGCTGTCCATCCCAATCCTCAGATCCGGGCTGATTTCAGCGCGCAATGTCTCTGAATTGGCTACCTGATACCGTTCGCCTTTGAGGTTTAGCTGCAACGCGCGGGTGGCGGGCGCGAGCGTCCCGGCTAGGTTGAGCGTCCCACTCCCCGATCGTGATCGCCCACTGATCTGCAAAGGCCCTTGACCGCTACTGCGGGCAGTCAACTGCGTATCCTCGATTCGCATGGCCACCTGAGGCACCGAACCGCCAAAGTCCTTCAGTTGCAGCGCGCCCGTAATTGCGGGCTGGGCGAGAGTCCCGTCCAAGCCGAGATCGGCCTCCAGAGTGCCACTGATCTCTTGCAACTGGGGCGCAAACGCAGAAATGAGGGTCAAATCCTGGACATTCATTCGGACCTGCCCCTGAAGCCCGGCATCCGGTCGCAGCCCCGTCAGATTGGTCGCGGCTTTTAGAGTACCGATACGGCCCAGATCGAGATCCAGTCTTACGCCCGCCTGCCCCTCCGCTTTGAGCTGCGCCTCGATCCGACTCTCGCCAGTTTGAACATCCAAGGGCTCCACTCCGGCATCAAAGAAGATCCGCCCGGCTTGCAGACGTAAATCCGCGCTCGCGTCGGCTAGCCCCGCTCGATCTAAATGTGCCCGAGCCTTGCCGGAAAGTGTCGTATCGATGCGCAACCCCGGCGGCAAATACGCCTTGAAACGCGCTGGTTTCAAACCCGCCAGCTCGAGGTCTACCTGACCACCTTGGGTCTTTTGCCACTGTCCGTCGACACAGAGCCGAGCAGGGGCACTATCCAGGCACAGTGCCTGCAACCGCGCCCGATCGTTGCCCAGCGTCAGAGACGCAGGTGTTTGCAACGCCCAGTCGCCAAACCCGGTTTGACTGGCTGCGAGCTGCGTCAAGCGTCCCTGCCAGAGCGCGCCTTGCAAGCCGCCGTCTAACCCCAATGCCAGCTGTGCGAGTTTTCCGCTAAGCGTCACCTGGAACTGATGCCGATCCGGCAGCCCATCGCCCCTGAGTGCTAAACGCTGCCATTGTTGGCCACCCAGATGCAGGTCTTCTCCCGAGACGTCCAGCTGCGAACGCCGTTTACCGCTCACGTCGACATCCGCCGAGCCTGTGAGTTGTTTAATCTGCGCAGTGCCGAGATTCAGGTCGGCAGTCTTGAGCTTCAGCCGTGCGCGGGGTTGATTGCGCAGGCCGGTCAGCTGTCCGTTGCTTTGGATCGCGCCTTTGAACTCGGGCAGCAAATCCGCCAGACGCTCAGCATCGAGCCGCCAGCGCAGATCCCAGCGATCCGCTAAACTGCCATTGACTCGCAGGTTTGCCGAGCCGCTGCTCAGTTCGAGCGCATCGATCTCGAGCGTCTGACCTTGCAACTTGACCTGCCCGCGACCGTTTAACGGCTGATCGCGCAATTGGCCCTGGAGATTCGCAAGTATTACGCTCAGGTCCGGCCCATCTGGAGTGAGCTGCCCGGCCGATTGCAGGTCCAACGCAATCTTCCCGGGGAATTCGGGCCACTGCCGACCAGGATTGAGCCCCGCCCCGGTCAGTGCAACCTGCCAATGAGGGGCTGGTTGCCAGCCAGCCTGACCTGTGGCTTTAAGCTCACCATCGAGCAGCTTACCCAACAGTTGGAATGAACTCAGCGCCTCCGCCGTGCCCTCGCCACTGAACTGCCAATGGCTCGCTGGAATCTCCTGACCACTTAAGTCACACACGAGGCCCAAGCGATAGTGATCAAGCCGACCACTCGCATTAAACCGCCCATTCGGGCTTTCCAGCTGTGCTTCCCCCTGCATGGGCCAAGCCAGAGACTGCCAATCACCACTGGTCTCAAAACGCTGCTGCGGTATATCGAAGCGCCCCTGCGCCTGCAGCTGCAGCACCTGATCCGCCGACACGAAATCCAGACGCTGCAACTCGATCAGATCCCGACTACCCGACAGGTTGGCTGCAAGTGTCAATGGCCTGAGGGATTGACCGTTAACCTGGCTCTGCAGTTGTGCGGTAAATGCCTGAGGCCCACCCTTCACTTGCACGGTTCCGCTGGGCGCGGAGAATTCCGGCGCGGCATTCAAGGGCCAGGCGAGCGCCTCCCACTGGCCCTGCAAATCGACCTGCTGCTTCTGGATATCCGCCTCCCCCGCGAAAGTAATGTTGGCCGGGCCCTCCAGCTGTGCAATGCGAAGCTCATTGAACTGCAAGAACTGAGTGTTGCCACGCAGATTTAATGTCAGCGCCAGAGGCCCTGTCTGTGGCAGTTGCGTGTCCATCGTGCCAGTGGCGGAAAACGCCTGCGGGCTGCCTTGCGAATGCAGACTCAGCTGCACGGGCGCGGCCTTGAGCTGCGGTGCAAACAGCCCGAGATCAGCGCTCTCAGCCGACAGCTGGGCCTCCCATTGGGGGGTATCGAGCAACTGCTCTAGCTTAGCGCTCAGATTGAGCTGCACTGGTCCTGCGATGTGTTGGTCGAGATGCAATGTCTTCTTCAATGCACCACTCGCGCCGCCACTGCCCTGGAATTGTCCCCAGGTCGGATGCGTATATCGCCATTGGGTGTGCAATTCCAGTGGGTAGTCACCCGTGGGTTGTAGCTGGCCCTTGAAACTCGCCTGAGCCATGGGCGATTGCAGACGAAATTCAATGAGCTGCACCTGCTCGCCAGCCCCCGCAGCCACCAGCTTGACCGCTTCTACTTCAATCGGTGCCTCGGCACCATAAGGAAAAATACGAATATTGTTCAGGTCGATGTCGTGCAAATCGAGCGCCAACGGCAGCTTGAGATCGGGCAGGTTCAGCGGCGCTTTCGCTTGCGCCGGCGCGGGGGAATGGCTTGGTGGCGGCAGATGGATATCCAGATCGCTGATGTGCAGACGATCGATCCGTAAACGTCTGGAGAACAACTGCCGGGGTTGCCAACGCAACGATGCCTCACGCACCTCCAATTGCAAACCGTCGGCCTGGCGATAGTGCAACGCCTGCAGATCCAAGGGGCCGAGCAGGCGTCCTTTTGCCTGAGCCCAACTCAATTCACCCGGCGCATACTTCTGACCCTGCGTCAGCAATTGCAACAACCCGGCTTGTGTGCCGACTGCATACCACAGCAAACCGAGTGCCCCGACGATCGTCAGCAGCAGCAGGCCCAATACGCTCCACAGCAGCTTCTTCATCATAGATCGGGTCCAATATTCAAGTGCAACAGCAGGACATTACCCAGCGGTTGATCAAGGGCATGACCAAAATCGATACGCACCGGCCCGATGGGTGAGCGCCAGTGCAGCCCCAACCCTACGCCTGTCTTGTAGTCCGGCGTATTGTTGAAGGCATCCCCCGTATCGACAAACGCCGCGACGCTCCACTGCGCCCCGATAGGCACTTCGTATTCCAAGCTGGCCTCGAGTAGGTGTTTACCCCCATCGGTATCCAGATTGGTGGGCGAGCGTGGCGGCCCAATCACATTATATTTATAGCCCCGCACGGTTCGGTCACCGCCGGTAAAAAATCGCAAGGAGGTCGGCAAGGAGCCAAAATCACTCACCCAGGTCGTACCACCTGCAGCGCGCCCGATCACACGGGTGTGGTTACCGAATGCTCGAATCCACTTGGCCGCAATCATGGGCTGTACAAAAGTGGTGTCACTCAACAAGGCATCGTGGCCACCACGCAACTTGAGCTGCAGCCAGGCGCCATGTTCGGCGTAGATTCTTTTTTCGAAGTCTCCGGGATTCGTGCGTGTCCAGTCCAGGCTGGGAATCAGCAGCTTACTCGTCACGGTATCAGCCTCTAGACGATACCGCTCCACACGGTAGTCGAGCGCATAGGTCTTGGTCCACAGGCCCTGCCGGTACTGATAATACCCGCCCAGATTGAGCGCTTGAAAATTGCGCGTTTCCGAGTGCTCATCGGTATACGAGGCACGCAACCCATAAGCATCGCTGCGTGGATCACGCCCGGGGATAATGTACTCGCCACCGATCCCATAGCTGATCTGCGAAACCAGTGCCTCGGCCTGATAATGATGACCCTGCCGGTTGACGCGCCGGCCCGTGATTCCGGCTTTGATCCGCGCACCGGTATCGGTGCCATACCCCGCGCCAAACACATATTTGCGCTTGGGACGTGGCTCCAGCTTTACCACCACAGGAATGATCCGATCTGCATCGGCCTGTTCGGGCGAGGCGACAATTTCGACCTGCTTGTAATAGTCAGAATTGCTCAGATCGCCCTGCAGGCGTTGCAATGCTGAAGCTGCATAGGGCTGGCCAGGCTCTATCTCCACATAGCGCTGTAAAAAATCCCGCGCCAACCAGGGCTGAGTCTCGGTAAATTCCACCTTGCCAAGCCGATAGCGTGGACCAGTGGAAAAATGTAAGCGAACTTCTGCCGTATAGGCACGCAAGTCAATACGAATCTCGTGCGCTTTGAGTACTGCATCGAAATAGCCGCGCTCAGACGCCAATACCTGAAAGCGCTTTTTCAGCGCCTCGTAAGCCGCTTGATCCAAGGGCTCGCCTTCCCGCAGCGCCGCCTTCTGAATCGCCTCAGCAAACGCAGGATCGTTTTTACCAGCGCCGCTGATCTGCAGATCCAGCCTGTGCAATAAAACTTTGGGCCCCGGCTGAATGCGATATAACGCTTCCCACACCCCACCCTTACGCGCCAGTTGGCTCTCGATTACAGGCTTGTAGTAACCAAAGGGTTGTAGCGCTTTTTTGATTTGCTTTTGCGCAGCGCGATGCAGATATTGCACACGCGCGGCCGATTCGATCGTACGGTTATGGAACTGCCAGATCTCCAGATAACCCTTGATATTGCTCAGCAACTCACCTTCGACACCCTTGATATGCACCAACACCTTGCCAGCACGGGGCGCAGTCTGTGCTGCGGCGATAGACTCGGCCGCCGCTGCGCAGGTCCCAGTCCCTAACCACATCACCACGACCAGCCACACTCCAAGCGCAGCCATGCGCATACCTCGGGCTGCACCGCGGCGCAGGGTCACTGCAGACAAAGCGGACTGTGAGAAAACACGAAGCATCACGAGGCAACTATCAAGGGAGGGTGGGAAAGCCCAGGAGTATAAAGGAAACGAGAGGTTCGCCGAATCCTTCACAGGTTGATGAAAAAGCCTCAGGCTACCCAAGTCTGCATTTAAATACCGTTCGAACTACGCATGCGACCTCAGACACACCGCACTTTTTCGCCGATTGTGAGCTGTCTTTCCACTCACCCACGACCCGTTTCAAGGGGCAGCTACGCTGCGTAAAGTGATGTAAAAAATTTTGCGCTGACTCAATGATCAGTCAAAAAATGAAGTAACTGCGGAGAGTGCCTCTGAAATACGCCAGATCAAGGCGCGGATCGCAGGTAATCGCTCGCTATTGCGAAGAACCGCAACGCAAAAGTGGGCGATGTTGCGCCGCAAGATGCCGTGTTACGTATTGATCAGAGCTTCCTTAACAGGTTGTTGAAAAACTCTCAGCTGGCACGATCCAGCGTTAATTG
>JANTGD010000181.1 GCA_024763135.1 Thiotrichales bacterium
CTCGACATGGAACAACCATGGCTTCGCAACAATGCCTTGTTCTGAACGCGTGGGTTTGCGCTGATATAGACAGTTTGGACTTGTCGGTGTACTAGCTTGCAACAACTGATCGGTTCAATTGTACTCGCCACGGATTGAGAGACGAACAACGATTGCTCCAACAGCCGTTTAGATTCAAGTTCAGACACAGAGAAATCGGTTCCTGGTCCACTTCGCAATCCTTGAGTGAATTAAGGAAGCTCAGATTCATTCTGGCGCAAAAGATTGTGGTGAAAAATCGTCCAGTTCAAGGCGCGGATCGCGCGTAATAGCTGGCTATTGCGAAGATCCGCAACGCAGAAGTGGGCGATTTTGCACCGCAAGATTCCGTGTTACGTATTGATCAGAGCTTACTTAAAATGGCATACCCGGCGGCATCTGCCCCTTCATAGCACGCATCATTTTCTTCATATTTCCCCCTTTGCCAAATTTTTTCATAGCCTTACGCATCTGAAGGTGCTGTTTGAGCAAGCGATTGACTTCCTGAATCTGAGTTCCCGAGCCCATCGCAATCCTGCGTTTGCGCGACCCTTTAATAATGTCGGGGAAGCGCCGTTCCTGGGGTGTCATGGAATTGATGATCGCCACCATTCTATCGAACTGGCGATCGTCGACCTGTTGTTTAACATTGTCGGGAATATTAGCGACACCCGGGAGCTTATCGAGCAGACCCGTCATACCGCCCATTTTTTTCATTTGGAGCAACTGATCGCGCAAATCTTCCATATCGAAGCTTTTACCTTTCTTGATCTTGCGCGCAAGTTTGGCCGCTTTGTCTTTATCAACCTTTTCTTCTGCCGCCTCAACCAGACTGACGATATCCCCCATGCCCAAAATGCGTGAAGCAATCCGATCGGGATAGAAAGGCTCCAAAGCTGCGCTTTTTTCCCCTACGCCAAGGAACTTGATCGGCTTTCCGGTGATGGCACGTACCGACAGTGCGGCACCGCCACGCGCATCACCATCGACCTTAGTCAGCACCACGCCCGTCAACGGTAATGCCTCACCGAACGCCTTCGCGGTATTGGCGGCATCCTGGCCGGTCATGGCATCCACCACAAACAATGTCTCTACCGGATGAATGGCGGCATGGATCTGCTTGATCTCATCCATCATTTGGGCATCGATGTGCAAACGTCCCGCTGTATCGACGAGTAAGACGTCGACCTGTTGCAAGCGGGCCGCATCGACTGCCTGCTGGGCAATCTTGACAGGGTTCTGCTCAGCTTGAGAGGGAAAAAACGTTGCACCCACTTCGTTTGCCAGCGTCTGCAGTTGATCGATCGCCGCAGGCCGATACACATCGGTACTGACGACCATGACCGATTTACCGGCTTTTTCCTTTAGCCACCGCGATAATTTCGCCACGCTGGTCGTTTTACCCGCACCTTGCAGGCCAGCCAGCAACACGACCGCAGGAGGCTGCGTCGCAAGATGCAACGATTCATTGGCCTCCCCCATGAGCGCAACCAGTTCATCGTTGACAATTTTAATCAACGCCTGGCCCGGCGTGAGGCTGTTAAGTACTTCTTTGCCAACCGCCCGTTCCTTTACCCGTGCGATAAAGTCTTTCACCACCGGCAGGGCAACATCTGCCTCCAGGAGCGCCATGCGGACCTCGCGTAACGCCTCTTGAATATTGTCTTCGGTAATGCGTGCCTGACCACGCAGTCGTTTGACCGTGGACGTCAGGCGGTCACTTAAGGTATCGAACATAAGCCTTTTCCAATAACGGGCACTGCTCCCGCCAAATCAGAGGCTGCCCCTCAATCAGGACAGGCAGCAAGAAGAGGGTTTAGTACTCCAACGTGGCGTTGGGCATCGTGACATTTAGAACCAGTTGCAGTAGATAGCGCCTGAGCTCAGCAAATTCAAGCTGCGTCTCAGATCGCCGATTCGCGAGCGATAGTAACGCATAATCATAGCGAAAGGCAGGGCACAGACCATGATAAAGTGCGATAGAATCAAACCCCAGACCAGACCCAACCCTTGTTGCCTTATTTCGCCATGCCCATCCTGCTCAATTTGCTCACAGTCGGCGGCTACCTTCTCACCAGCACGTTGATATATCTTCATGTCATAACCACCCCCCGGCTTCGGGTCACCCCCCTGCAAATTAAAACCGCCTGGGGTGCGACACTTGCTCTACATGCTGTGGTTCTCTGGCCCGTTCTGGTCACACCCGCCGGGCTGGATGTCACCATCGTCAACTCGCTGTCGCTGATCGCCTGGCTGGTTTCCTTGTTACTCTTTTTAGCCAGTTTCAAAGATAATATGGAGGCATTGGCGCTTTCCATCCTTCCCCTAGCCGCCATTGCGCTGCTCATCGATGCGGCATTTCCGAGTTTCGATACCCGGCTCGTCGAATCCGGCCATGGGGTAGAGTGGCATGTTTTAACCTCATTACTGGCATTTTCACTGTTGTTCATTGCCGCAGTACAAGCACTGCTGATTGCCTGGCTGGACCATCGTTTACGTCATCGCCAACTCACCGGCTGGACACAGCACCTCCCCCCCTTGCAACACATGGAGCGATTTCTGTTTCATTTAATCGCGGTGGGTTTTGCGCTTTTGAGTGCATCATTGCTTACGGGCTGGCTGTTTCTCGAAGACATGTTTGCACAACATCTACTGCACAAGACTGTGCTCTCAATCCTCGCATGGTTCGTGTTCGGCATTCTGCTGTTGGGGCGCTGGCTGGCGGGCTGGCGCGGTCGCACCTCGATTCGCTGGACTTTGGCCGGCTTTACGCTGCTGCTGCTGGCCTATTTCGGCAGTAAACTGGTTATTGAAGTCATATTGGATCGCAAATAGGACGCTATTGCCTTGGCCAACCTCCCTCTGAGCTTTTTGATCGCTCTATTGTTCGTCCTGCTCGGACTATCAGCGTTCTTTTCAGGGTCTGAAACCGCCCTAATGTCCCTCAACCGCTATCGGCTCAAGCACTTGGCCAACAGTGGGCATGCGGGGGCCCGTAGAGCCTATCGCCTTCTGCAAGCGCCGGATCGGCTCATAGGTTTGATCCTGCTGGGCAACAACCTGGTCAACATTGTCATTACCCAGCTGGCAACCTTCATTGGGCTGCGCCTGTTTGGAGACGCGGGTATTGCGTTGGCCACAGGGATTCTCACCCTGTTACTGTTGATTTTCGCCGAGGTGGCGCCGAAAACTCTGGGCGCCCTGCATTCCGAGCGCTTCGCGTTTCCTGCGGCATTCATATACGTACCACTGTTGAAATTGGCATACCCATTGGTATGGCTCATCAATTTGTTTGCCAATGGCCTGTTATCACTCCTTGGTGTACCCACAAACACCCTGCAAGGCCACGCCTTGAGCCACGAAGAACTCAAAGCCGTCGTCACCGAAGCTGGCAGCCGCATCCATGCTAGCCATCAGAATATGCTGCTGCGCGTGCTCGACCTTGAAGAAGCCAGCGTGAAAGATGTGATGGTCCCCCGCAACGAGATCGACGGCATCGATCTCGAAGAAAGCTGGGAGGAGATCGAGCAGCATTTGCGACGAGCCCAACACACGCGCCTGCCTGTGTATCGCGGCAACATTAACAATGTGGTTGGTTACTTACATATGCGCCGCATCATCGACGATCTCGCCAATGATACGCTCACGCGCGACACGATCGAAGAACATATGCGTAAACCCTACTTCATCCCCGAAAGCACCTCGCTCACGCAACAACTCCTGAACTTTAAAAAAGAGCGCCGCCGGCATGCCCTGGTCGTCGATGAATATGGAGACATTGTCGGCTTGGTGTCTCTGGAAGACCTCTTAGGCGAGATCGTGGGTGAGTTCGCTTATGACTCGGGATTGAGCCTGGAAATCCATCCGCAACCCGATGGCAGTTACATCCTCGACGGCAGCCTCACGATTCGCGAGGTCAACCGCGCCCTGAACACAGAATTACCTAGCGATGGGCCTCGGACGATCAATGGGCTACTACTCGAGTACCTGGAAGCCATTCCCGAGTCGCCCACCTCGGTCCTGATCGCCGGCTATCCCTTCGAAATCATCAAAACCACCCGCAACGCTATCGTCACAGTAAAGCTGATGCCCCGCCTGGCCACCGAAGAAAATGGAGAGCTGGACTGATGGCCGCCAAACCAAAACGCCAATACCGCTGTCGTGAATGCGGTGCTTTGCATCAAAAATGGATGGGGCAATGCCCCGAGTGTGGCGCCTGGAACTCGATTGAAGAAGAATCGGGGCCCGTTATCACTCGTCAAACGGGTAATCGCTTTGCTGGCTACGCGGGCAGCAGTAAGGTTCAAGACCTCGCCGATGTCGATCTTGGCGAAGCACCCCGCACCTCCAGTGGTCTGAGCGAACTGGACCGCGTATTGGGCGGCGGTATTGTCAACGGCTCCGTCACGCTGATTGGTGGAGACCCGGGAATTGGTAAGTCAACCTTACTAATCCAAACCCTGACTCAGCTGGTGGGGCTGCCTACTCTCTACGTATCCGGCGAAGAGTCTCCGCAGCAGATCAGTCTACGGGCGCAGCGTTTGGGCCTGCCGACCGAACACCTGAAACTGCTTACTGAAACCTGCGTCGAGCAGATTATTGCGACCATTTTAGGAACCCGTCCGGCGGTTGTGGTGATCGACTCTATACAGACCTTATTCACACAGGAACTGCAATCGGCACCGGGCGCGGTGGCTCAGGTCCGGGATACCGCCGCCCAGTTGGTGAGAATGGCCAAACAACAGCACATTTCACTGTTTCTCGTCGGACATGTCACCAAAGAAGGCACTCTCGCGGGCCCGAGAGTCCTTGAGCATATGGTCGATACCGTCCTGTATTTCGAAGGTGATCCCAGCGGCCGGTACCGCGTTTTGCGCGCGGTGAAAAATCGCTTTGGCGCAGTCAATGAACTGGGCGTGTTTGTAATGACAGAAACCGGGCTGCGTCCGGTAAACAACCCCTCCGCCATATTCCTATCCCGACACGAGGCGCCGGTAGCCGGCAGCATTGTCATGGTCACGCGCGAAGGCACCCGGCCTCTGCTGGTAGAGGTGCAAGCACTGGTGACCGAATCTCATGCCGCCCAACCACGTCGCGTCACCGTGGGACTGGAGCAAAACCGCCTCGCAATTCTGCTTGCAGTCATTCAACGCCATGGTGGCTTGGCGATGTATGATCAGGATGTGTTCATTAACGTCGTTGGGGGCGTTAAAATTTCTGAAACAGCCGCAGATCTCCCGGTGCTGATGGCCGCCCTATCCAGCTTTCGAGATCGACCCTTGCCCACCCGCTTGATCAGTTTTGGTGAGATTGGTCTAGCGGGTGAAATCCGTCCCGTCGCGCATGGGGAAGAACGCATTAAAGAAGCCGCGAAACACGGTTTCACCCAGGCCTTGATCCCTGCCGCCAACGCCCCAAGAAAACCAATCGAAGGCATGGAGATCCAAGCGATCAAGCGCGTCCAGGATATTATGCAGCTGGATTGGTTTTAGCCAAATGCTCATTATGCTTAAATCGGCAGAGTAAGCGCACAGCTACCAACCCATAGCAAGCGTTTGAACACACCTACAGGTAATTTGATATGAACATGCAAGAAGTCATCGAACAGCGTTTAACCGAAACTTTGGATCCAGTCTTTGTCGAGGTCGTGGATGAAACGCATATGCACAATGTGCCAAGCAACGCACAATCACACTTTAAATTGACGGTGGTCAGCCCCGAATTCGAAGGCAAAACCCTGCTTCAACAGCATCGCCTGGTGAATGAAGTCTTGGCTACCGAGATCCCCAAGATCCACGCATTGGCCATACACACCTACACCCCTGACGAATGGTTCGAACGCGCGGGACAAGCACCTGCCAGCCCTCAATGTATGGGCGGGAGCAAACCGAGCAGCTGAACATGAGCAATGTAGTGCAGTTCCGCAAACCGACACTGAAACAGCGGCACAAAGGCAAGACCTTGTGCCGTAGCGGCTTTCATCGGTGGGAAATCAAACAAGCGAAGCAGTTTGACGTGAAACAGGGGCGTTTGGTAACGCTCTATCAATGCACACGGTGTGGCGAAACAAAAGTTCAAGCCGAGTAATCAGGCTTAGCAACCTATTATATTTCAATCATTTCGAAATCTTCCTTGGTCGTTCCACATTCCGGGCAGACCCAATTCAAGGGTATGTCCTCCCAGCGTGTTCCGGGCTCGATCCCTTCTTCAGGCAAGCCTTTCTCCTCTTCATAGACAAAACCGCAGATTACGCACATATAACTTTTCATCTGGCCCCTTTCTTCGTGAATCGCAACTCCATGGGGACGAGATTATAGCTGACCAAAGCTGAACAAACGCAACTGAATACATCCATCGGGAGGCTGTCCGAGATTAGAGATCGTAGTGAGGGGAAGCTATTTTGAAACCAATTTTTTTACTCATTTAACCTAGAAAAATCACTTGATCGCGAAAAAGACGTGTAAGCAATTGGTGTGAATGGTGAAACAGGAAAACTCGTGGTCACCTTATTGGTGATGAAAGATTTTCCTGTTTTGCCAGGCGGGTCAAGGGCTTGCGTGGACTTTCGTGATCCAAGTGATTTTTCTAGGTTTAAGGCGAATAGCGAACCATTTTCAACGAAAACGCGGGGATAAGCGGGCCAAAAGGACTTTTTCGCAGTAGCTCATCTATTCTCTGACAGACCACTCGTAAAGCGCCAGAATTATTCTTTTTGACAATGTTGGGCGCAGCCCGACGAGCCGGCAGGCTTGCCCCCCTTCGCCGCCCCGCGGATATGGCGCGTCGACTCGGTCAATCGGCCAGGGATGGCCTCCAAAAGATGCAGGTGCAAGCCGACCTGCAAAGGCGCGCCGTGTCCGTGGAATAAGGCGGGTAACCGGGGTGCCCTTTGTTGTGGTTCGTTTACTTTGGGGTAGCAAAGAAAATGAACTCGCGCGTGGCAATGTCCGCTTGAAAAGCATCTTGGCGGCAGCGGCGCGAAATCACTCACCAAGCCGCTTACGGCACGCTCTCAGGTCGGCACTAAGCAACGGGGCTACCATTGCGTTTAAGCTCAACATGGTTTTGAGATTGGCGCCGCTATGTACTAGTACACCGCCAAGCCCAAACTGTCTGTATCAGTGAGTCATCAAGGGGTTAGATGTGGTTTTGTTTTTATGAATCATAGTGGTCCTATGG
>JANTGD010000182.1 GCA_024763135.1 Thiotrichales bacterium
CAGACAGGACAACCCTTCGGGCGATTCTGTGATGCTACGCCTCGGTGTTGCAGTGCTTGCCAAGGACGCGGCCATTGCCTGCGCACTGCGCCTTGATACGCAGCATCACAAAAGCGCTGAGTCCGTCATTTTAAACTGGACGAGGTACTAGACAGGATTTTGCCGACAGGCTTTCATCTCCTCCAGCAACCACTGCCCGGTGGTATCGTTGCCGGTATAACCTGCGTACATGTAACCACAGTAGAAAAACGCCGGTACGGCCCCTCCTTCTTCACCGAGCGCATCCGCCATTTGAAAATAAGCCGCAAGGTTTTTCTTGTTCTTGGAAACTTCGCGAAAATGTAATTTGATCCAAGGATATTTGGCAGGCAGGGTTTTGAGAAAATCCATTGCCACATGGCAATGCGGACAATTGTAAGACCAATACATATAGAGGTGCACATTCACACCACCATCACTACTATGGCTGGTCCATTTGATATTGACCGGTGTAATGCGGGGGTTAGTCTGGGCATCCACTTGAGCCACAGCAGGGATCGTCAGTGTCATCAAGGCTGACATCAGGAAAACAAGCACTTTCATTGATACACTCCCATCGGCAAGACCTTCTTGGCCATTGCATAATTCTAGAGATCAGTTATTTAGATCATACACTTGCATTGTATTTATCACAAATTACCTTAATATTTGACGCGCTCCCCTCGGGAGACCATCAAGCGTTTTTTTCGCCACGCTGATGAGAAAAGGTCATGGGTGCCATATTCTGGCATTTGACAAGGCCAGAACCATGCCTTGAAGAACAGGTGATAAATCAGCACTTAACTGAGACAGCTCCTGAACGCGGCTTTAAACCTATTGGGTCACTGTTTTGAGCGACTACTCCGGGTCAGCCCGGCCGCAATCAATACGTTCAGATGTTAACGAGGGACGGGAATTTGAGTCACGCGAGCATGCAGATTCTTTAGGGTTAGATCACAGCAATGCGGACGATATTAGCCGAGTGGTTTTGTATGGCGCATGAATGGTGCTTACATACCCCGCCTATATGTCACCTAAACCGCTCAAACGGTATACAATGCATCGATTTGAGGGGCAAAGCGTTTCAGGATCTGAGGTCGCTTCATCTTCAACGTCGGTGTCAACAACCCGTCATCAATGGTCCAGGGCTCCAAGGTTAACAATGCACGCCGAATCTGCGCATAGCCCGGAAAATGAACGAGTTGCGCAGCGACCCTGGATAACACGGCTTTTTCCACAAACCGTTGCCTCAAACTCTCTTCGTCGAAGGGATCTACCCCGAGCTCCTCTGCAAGGGCTTCCCACCCACTGCGCGACAGAACGAGCAATGCTGAGAGGAATGGTTTGGCTTCTCCAATGACCATGACCTGCTCAAACAAAGGATCCATGGCAATCGCCATTTCCATATCCGCGGGCGGAATTTTTTCACCATTGGCTAGAACAATAATCTCCTTCAGGCGCCCTGTAATATAGAGATGTCCATCGGCCTCCATGCGAGCCTGATCGCCCGAATGCAGCCACCCATCCGAGTCGACGACTGCTGCTGTTGCTGCCTCGTTTTGCCAATAGCCCAGCATAATATTTGGTCCACGCGCCAACAGCTCATCCTGCGCACCAATTTTAACTTCGACACCCGGCACAGCCACCCCGATGCTTTCGGGCACATTGTCTTCGGGACGATTGACCGCGATGACCGGACTGGCTTCTGTGAGCCCGTAGCCTTGTACGATCGGCAACCCCAACGCAATAAACGTTTTCGCAATTTCCGGGGGCATGGCCGCCCCACCGCAGATGGCATAGCGTAATTGTCCACCAAGGCCATGGCGCACTTTTTTCGCTACCAGCTGATCCAACACTGGCCACAGCATAAACGCGAGCCTCCAGGACGCCCTCCCCTGAGCATATTGAAATCGCGCCCAACCGAGTTTAATGGCGGCCTTAAACAATGATTGCTTCCACTGCGGTTGTTTGTTTAAACCCGCCATTATCTTGAGATAAACCCGTTCGTAGATTCGCGGCACCGATATCAGCATCGTTGGGCGATGGATCTTAAGATCCTCGGCCAATTGTTGCACGCTGCGAGAGAATGCAACCTCCGCACCGAGCATCATCGGAAAATAATAGCCTGCAGTGCGTTCAAGCATGTGCGACAAGGGAAGAAAGGATACAAAAACTTCACGTGACCCAAACGTGCCACAATGTGCTGCTGCCCAGGCATTACTCAAAATATTGTGGTGGCTGAGCATCACACCTTTGGGGCGGCCGGTGGTACCCGATGTATAAACAATTGTGGCTAAATCATGAGGGTTACCTGCGTGCGTGACCAACTCGCCCTGTAGTCCAAAAATCCAGTCGCTGAGTGATTCCAGCCGCGTCTCTTCAGGGCCATCCTCTTCTTCAATAGAGTTTACGCTCACAATACGTTGCAAGCCCTCCAGCTTCCCGGATACGCGTTGCAACCGCTGCCACTGTCTTTTACCCTCAACCAGAAGCAGCTTGACTTGGGCATGCTCAAGAATATACGCGGCATTTTCAGGCCGATCGTCCGTATACAGCGGCACAACCACCAAGCCCAGTCCATGGGCTGCCTGATCGAAGACCACCCATTCCCGCGAATTGCGCAACATGATGCCCACATGCTCACCCGGCTTCAGCCCTTCCTTGAGGAGCGCTTTCTGCCACCGCCCCACTTCGAGTGCCATGGCCCGCCATGTTGTCTGTTGCCAGGCATTGGCGGCAATATCGTAGTGATGATAAGCCGTCTCATCCGCGCTGCGCACAATTCGTTCACGAAATAGCCCCGCGAGTGTTACCGCTGTTTCTGGAGTAATGATTTCACTGTTTTGCTCTGCCATAAGACCCAAAAAAAAAAGTGATCCTTGGTTAACTTGGCGCGTCCTCAAGTCCTGCTGAGGTGCCAAACTGAAAGTTGCTCAAAATTGTGTATGGGGATAAACGCAAATTAATACACCTGGAGCATTTTGCTTGACTGGACCGAATACGGCGCCTGCCTAATTTGGGCCGAGTACATCGTCCAGTTTAAAATGAAGGACTCAGTTGTCCTGTCTGCAGTTCTGGGTAGGCGCACTTCGCAGGGAATAGTTGTTCCCTTCCCAAGGCGTGCAACTACAGTAGAGACGCAGACAGGGTAACCCTTCGGGTGCTTCCGTGATGCCGCGCCTGTGTGTCGCAGTGCTTGCCAAGGACCGGGCCATTGCCTGCGCATTGCGCCGGGAATGGCCCGGTCCTTTCCAAGCACTGCAACGCAGTATTGGGCCATTTGCGGGGCTCCCGAAGGGCCAGCCCACAAATCAGCGGGGTAAGCAGCAGTCAACTAATTAGCTTCAGCATCCATAACCGCAGGCGCATGCCCAGGCTTGTGGTGTAGCCCATTTCTTTAAAACGAATCCTGCCGTTTTCATCAATGAAAAAACTTGCGGGTACACCGCGGACACCAAACTGGTCAGCCAATGTACCCGATTCATCCGCGATGGTGCGCCAATTGCGCCCCTTCTCATGCAGATAGGCAGCAATTTCATCCGGCGTTCCGGATTGCATTGCGATGGTCAGCACGGGCCAATCCTTGGAAACTGCATCAACCGCACCGGCTTCCAGTTTACACACCCGGCACCAGGTAGCCCAAAAATGTATCAATAGGGGCTGCCCCTGGTATGTTGCCGGCGACACTGTCTCTCCCTGCAAATCTCTGGCCTGAAACTCCGGTAGTGGTCCTTCCAACATATCGCCTTGCATATAGCTACGCAGCGCAAAGTAAAGCGCAATTAAAATAACTATTTCAGCCAGAATCACCGGCCAGCGGCGAGTCGCATTTTTATTCCGTTTTAAGAACATGGGCACCTACCTCGTGGGCCACGCGGTGAAAAGATCCGGAGTGTAGCAAGGCTTGGCATGGCGCTCATCATTGTGTTTAGAAAAACAACGTAACTTGGCGCCTGTCCGCCAAAAAGGGCCGTGGCGAGGGGGAGTCATTTGGAGACCATGTTTTTGCTGATTTGCGACGAACAGTGACGCATCTTCAACAAATACGAGCGGAGAAATGGGGCAAAAGGACTTTTCCACAGAAGGCCATCTACTCCCGGACAGGTTCCAAGTACAAACTGGCAAAAATACTCATGCCATTTGTAAAGCGCCAAAACCATTCTTTTCGGCAATGTCGGGCGCAGCCCGACAAGCTGGTCGGTTTATTTCCCCTTCGTCCGCCCTGCGGACACGGTATGCCGACTCGATCAATCGGCCAGGGCGGAGAAATGGATTGAAAACCACAGCGCTCGCTGCAGCGCCTATCCTCGGCCAGATCCTGGCTAAACCCACCCGGATGCCTTGAAAAGCGCAAGACAAAACAGCATAGTCTAGGATTCCCTACATCGATTCATACCATGAACGCAGAAGTCAAGATCTCGCCCCTGACCTTCCCCGTGGCCAATGTACCAAGTACCGCGTCGATTACCGGACGCGCGCCTGTACACAGCCCCGAAGAAAGACAAGCACTCATTGATGAAATCAAAGCCGAATTACGGCGTCAGGATGCAGTCCTGGTCGCGCACTACTACACTAGCGCCGACCTGCAGATGATCGCTGAAGAAACCGGTGGCTACATTTCGGATTCTCTCGATATGGCGCGATTCGGTAATGAGCATTCCGCCAGTACACTGGTGGTCGCGGGCGTTCGATTTATGGGTGAAACCGCAAAAATACTGAATCCGGAAAAGCGCGTGCTCATGCCGACGCTGGAGGCCGAATGTTCCTTGGATCTGGGATGCCCGGCAGAACCGTTCACCCGTTTTTGCGACGAAAATCCCGAGCGTACCGTAGTGGTTTACGCCAATACCAGCGCCGCAGTGAAAGCGCGCGCCGATTACGTCGTCACTTCCAGTATCGCGGTAAAACTCGTTGATCATCTGGATGCCGAAGGACATAAGATTCTTTGGGCTCCCGACAAATATCTGGGGAGTTATGTACAAAAAGTCACCGGAGCCGATATGTTGTTGTGGAATGGCGCTTGCGTCGTCCACGAAGAATTTAAGGCCCGAGCCTTAGGTCAGCTGGTGGCGGAGTATCCCGACGCTGCAGTGCTCGCGCATCCCGAATCCCCGGAGGCAGTCCTGCAACTTGCCGATGTCATTGGATCGACGACACAACTCATTAAAGCAGCAAAAACACTGCCTCATCAGGAGATGATCGTCGCGACCGATAAAGGCATCTTTTATAAAATGCAACAAGCGGCTCCGAACAAAACACTCATTGAGGCACCGACAGGTGGGGCAGGAGCGACTTGTCGCAGTTGTGCCCACTGCCCGTGGATGGCGATGAATACCCTGGACAACCTACTCGAAACTCTTAGAACCGGGCGTAACGAAATCCTCGTTGATGAAACGGTACGGATCAAAGCACTCAGATCGACCCAAAGAATGCTTGATTTTGCCAAAACCCTCACCGATTAACAGGCCATACCTTGCCCCGGGACCTCTGGTGGGCTCTGGATGAGGCTTTACTATGGATTGTGTGATACACATGGTTGGGATTGATGAGCCAACATTTCACCATATCAAGCCTATTGATTGTAATCGATACGTGCAATCAAATAGTTAAGCGCTATAATAATCGTTCTAGTCATCAGTATAGAATGCAATCGCGGCGTTGCCCCATTTTCCCAAAGCATTGTGCTCAAACCTGCATGCACTCCCATTGATCAAGGTCTGGAACACCAGCGAGTTACAAAGGAATGGACAAATGGGTTCACCCCAAGCAAAAACACTCCCACTCAAGGAATTCGAAAAACTTCTACATCGGTTGCGACCTGCAGAGCTGGCACGTATTCCTGTGGAAAGTCTGCCTGACTATATCCCCTTAGAGATTGTCGAGTCGGCGCCCATTGAGGTTTCGGCCACGCTCGAGGAACTGATCTTTAAGCAACAGTCTCTGCTCCTCAAACAACGAAGCGCCCTCAAAGCACATCTTGGCAAGCACGCATCAGAAATCTATGACCTTGCGATGCAGCCACAGACCAGCAACGCGAGTCAGGCGCTGGTAGCACAACTGAAAAACTTACAGGCCAAGCTGAATCTCAACAACCTTTCAAGCTTGGCCAGCTGCACACGACTCAAGCTTGAATCTGACCACTTGATAGAATGGGTCGATCAGATAAAAGCGCACTACCGAAGATTACTCACAGCCCGTAGTGTGCTTCGCACTGCGCAGCGTAATCCCGTGCCCGATTCCTTGGCCAAAACATTATTGATTATCGACCAGAAACTGAAACGCCGCATTCGCTTTCAGCGCACCCTACTCGATCAATTTTATGCCCAACGATTGATGCTCGTCGCATGGATTATTCATTATGCGAACGAACAACTGACCGAATCGCTGGAACAAGAAAAAAAGCTGGGGACACGCCTGACTGCATTACGCCTCGATTTGGAGGAAATTGAGCGTAAGTGGATTCAAAAGCCGGGACGGCAAATGCTCACGGCACGCATGTCGGAATTGCGCACCTCCTTCGACCGTACGGCGCAAGAAATTTTAGCTCGTCAGTTGCTCTTTAAAGACGACACGCTAAAAGAATGGCTGGATTGCCTCATTGACTTTAACTTATTACGCTCCGAAAAACCCAATCTCAAGCGCCTTGCTGTAAAAAGCGAGCGCGCCTTTTCTAAACTCTTAAGTCACTATTTTCTCGCTCAGGAGCTCAGAGCTCAGAAACTTTTCGAAATTCGTCATCAGCGTAATCGCCGCCAACAAACACCGCAACACACAGCCTCCCGAGCACAGTTTCTTTCTGATCATTTCGAAAAACGTCGCTACGCCAAAGACTCCCCTTACTATCTGCCTGACGTTGTACGGAAAAATCAACTGAAAAAACTGGAAATCGCGTTGCAAGAATAATTCATTCTCCCACCGCTTTAGCCCAATCACTACCTACCGCAACCAGCAGATTTAAAATGCTTGGATTAGCACAAGCCCATTGTCGTTCGTCTTTCTTTGAACCTAAAACTCTCAGCTGGCACGATCCAGCGTTAATTGTGGCTCAAAATGCTCATTTACTGCGTGTAAACTGCGCTTTTTCTCCGGATTTTGCCTTGTCTCGCACTCACCTGAGAGTTTTTCAACAGCCTGTTA
>JANTGD010000183.1 GCA_024763135.1 Thiotrichales bacterium
TGAGTGCGAGACAAGGCAAAATCTGGAGAAAAAGCGCAGTTTACACGTAGTAAATGAGCATTTTGAGCCACAATTAACGCTGGATCGTGCCAGCTGAAAGTTTTTCAACAACCTGTTAAACAATCTGCAAGTACTGATGCAACGATTGATACCTATCCTACCGAAAGGTGCCTCCGAATTGCGCCCAGGTATCAGAGCAGTACCTTTTCGATGCCCTGCCGGGCCTGCGCGATGAAGTCCCGCTGCCAATGCTCCCCAAGCCGTTTACGCGCTAGCTCTACTACGAGGTAATCCGGGGTTAACCCGGTGTCTTCGCTGTAGCGTGATAGCCCTTGCTGACAGGCCGGACAACTGGTCAGCAGTTTCACGTCGCCTTGCTTGGCGACTGGCTTACCGGTAAGTTTTTCGACATCACGCTGGAGTTCTTCCTGTTTGCGCATACGGACCTGAGTGGCAATATCGGGCCGGCTGACCGCAAAGGTGCCGGATTCTCCACAGCAGCGATCGGCCAGCGCAACAGGGCTGCCGGTGAGTGCCGCCGCGACCTCCAGGGATTTATATTGCTTCATTGGTGTATGGCAAGGCTCATGGTAAAGATAGTGCACACCATTGCTCGCATCGACGCGCACGCCTTTTTCCATGAGGTATTCATGAATGTCGAGCAAGCGACATTCGGGGAAAATTCGTTCGAATTCATATTTGAGTAACTGGTCCATGCAGGTGCCGCAGGACACGATAACCGTTTTAATGTCGAGGTAGTTGAGCGTATTGGCAATGCGATGGAACAGCACCCGATTCTCCGTAGTGATGCGATTGCCTTTTTGTACATCACCATTGGAGAGCTGCGGATAGCCGCAGCAGAGGTAGCCCGGCGGCAGCACGGTCTGCGCGCCCACCTCGTAGAGCATGGCCAGTGTGGCGAGCCCGACCTGACTAAAGAGACGCTCCGAACCACAGCCAGGAAAGTAGAACACAGCATCGGCATCGGCGTTATTTCGATGTTCTGGATTACGCAGGATTGGGACGAACTTATTGTCTTCAAGTCCTAGCAGTGCGCGGGTCGTCTGATGGGGGAGATCGGCAGGCATGGGCTTGCGCACGAACTCGATGACCTGGGCTTTGATTGTGGCGTTACCCGTGGTGGCGGCGGGCGGCTTGGTTTGATTAAGCAGGCCAAGCCGTGCAAATAGACCGTGCCCTAAACGCTGTGCGCGATACCCCCATTCGATGAAGCCTTTACGCATGACTTTGATAGTGCGAGGGTCGCGAATATTCAGAAACGCCATGGACAGAGTCGACATAAGATTGAAGCGTCGCTGGCTGCGCTGCCTGAGAATCGTGCGCATGCGGACCGTGACATCGCCAAAATCGATATTGACCGGGCAAGGTGTGACACAGCGGTGACACACGGTGCAATGATCCGCCACATCATTCATTTCCTGAAAATGGTGGACTGAGATGCCACGGCGCGTTTGTTCTTCGTAAAGAAAGGCTTCTATCATCAAGCCTGTGGCGAGAATCTTGTTCCGCGGGGAATAAAGTAGATTGGCGCGGGGCACATGGGTGGTGCATACGGGCTTACATTTGCCACAGCGCAGGCAATTTTTGATATCGTCGTTGAGGGCGCCGAGTTCAGAGTCCTCCAGGATCAAAGATTCCTGCTCGACGAGCCGCAGGGAGGGGGTATAGGCATTTTGCAGTCCGCTACCCGGAAGTAGTTTGCCGCGGTTGAAATGTCCTTCTGGGTCGACCTGTTGTTTGTAGTCGGCAAACGCCTTGATGCTCGCATCGTCCAAGTATTGGATTTTGGTCAGTCCAATGCCATGTTCCCCGGAGATGACGCCATCGAGGCTGCGCGCCAGCGCCATAATCTGGTCGACGACCCGATCAGCTTCGCGCAGCATCTCATAATCGTTTGAATGCACAGGGATATTGGTATGAACATTGCCATCGCCGGCGTGCATGTGCAGGGCGACAAACAGGCGGTTGTTGCGCAGTTCGGCATGCAGGGCATCGAGCCGCTCCCGCACAAAGCGGAAATCCCGCCCGGCGAAGATGGATTTGAGTTCGGCTTCGACTTCCTTGCGATAAGAAATGCGGAGATCCCGGCGCAGCAACAAATCGATGATCCGGTCTTTGTCACGCAAGGCTTTCTGGGCTTTACGATCAAGCAACGTAGGATGGTCGGCCGCAGTCGCTTCACGCAATTCCAGAATGCGCTCCCAACGCGCTGCCACTTGCTGTAAATGAGCAATGGCGGTGTCGACTTTGAGCTGGATCTGGGCTGCAAGCTCGGCGCTGTCTTCAATACTGCTGGCTGCGCGTAATTCTGCCGGATCGGAATGGAGATACTCGGCCACGGCCTGTACGATCTTCAGTTTATTACGGATCGATTGTTCAATATTGATCCGTTCGATACCCTCACTGTAGCGCGCCAGGTTATGCAGCGGGATGACCACATCTTCGTTGATTTTGAACGCATTGGTATGCGCGGCGATGGCCGCAGTGCGCGCTCGGTCCCGCCAATATTGCCGGCGAGCCTCGGGGCTCACTGCAATAAAGCCTTCGCCATTGCGCTGCCGGGCGAGCGCGACGACCGCAGTCGATACTTCAGCCACGGCGCTGGCATCATGCCCTGCGATATCTGCGATCAGCACCATTTTTGGCAGTTCACCGCGCGCCCCTTTGGGCGTGTAGTTCACCGCGCGCACATAGCGGTCGTCCAAATGTTCGAGCCCGGACAGCAACACATCCTCGCGCGCATCGAGGAGGGTTTTGATTTCTACAATGGCGGGCACGGCCTCATGCAAATCGGTGCCATAGAATTCCAGGCACACTGTGTGAATCGCCTCGGGCATTTTGTGCAGAATAAACACACCGGAGGTAATCAGCCCATCACAGCCCTCTTTTTGGATACCAGGAAGGCCGCCTAAAAATTTGTCCGTGACATCCTTACCCAGTCCGGTCTTGCGAAACATGCTGCCGGGAAAACGCAGGGTTTGTGGGGCTGCAGTCGGCGTTTTACCGTCTGCCGCATAGTGCGATACCCGGAATTCCACCTCGGCCTGGTCATGGATTTTGCCCAGGTTGTGATGGATGCGTTCCACCTCGATCCATTGTGCATCGGGGGTGACCATGCGCCAGGAGACGAGGTTATCCAGCGTGGTGCCCCAGAGCACTGCTTTTTTACCGCCTGCGTTCATGGCGATATTGCCACCGATGGTCGAAGCGTCCTGAGAGGTGGGATCGACGGCGAATACATAGCCCTGCGATTCGGCAAGTTCGGCCACCCGGCGCGTTACCACCCCGGCCTCCACAATAACACTGGGAACCGGTTCAGAGACGCCGGGTAATTGGCGAAGTTCAATAGTACCGAGCCCTTCGAGCTTTTCGGTATTGATGACTGCCGTGTTGGGATCCAGCGGAATAGCACCTCCCGTGTAGCCTGTGCCACCTCCCCGCGGGATTACCGTAAGGCCGTGGTCGATGCAGGTCTTGACGAGATTTGCCAATTCCGACTCACTGTCTGGATTGAGGACCAATAGCGGGAGTTCGACCCGCCAGTCGGTTGCGTCTGTGACATGGGAAACGCGCGCAAGGCCGCTGAAATCGATATTGTCTGCCGCGGTATGTTTGCGCAATGCTTTCGCTAGCCGGTTTTTCAAGCTGATCATCTGCGGGAACCATGCAGCAAAGTCCGCCACCGCCTGTTGTGCGCGCCGCGCAAGCCAGATGGCGCGCTCATTACCTCCCGCGCGCGCATCGATCTGTTCGATGCGGTGCTGCATGGCCTGGATCAGCGCCTCGCGCCGGCGCGTATTCTCGAGCAGATCACTTTGCAAATAGGGATTACGTTTGACGACCCAGAGATCCCCCAGGACCTCGAGCAACAGTCGCGCAGAAATGCCGGTAACCCGTTCTTCGCGAAGCTGATTGACGATGTCCCAAGCGTCGGCCCCGAGTAATCGGATAATGATTTCCCGGTCGGAAAAGGACGTGTAGTTATAGGGGATTTCGCGGATGCGTTGGGCACTGTCGGGCATGGCAGGAGGGCGGTTATATCCAAGGGGGTTACTGAGCGTTAATGGTATCACTCAGGCCTGCGCGCGGGCATTGATAATCCTGCGCGGCAGCCCGGTAAGGTCATGGGCTCTGCCAGCGCTTGTCGGGCTATGCTGACTTGACGATAGATTGTCGTAACAAGTCAGAGAGTCGTCAAAAATTGAAGTAATTGCTCAGATTGCCTTCGTTTCGCTCGTTGCATACCTGCTTACATCATCCTAAAAACCTCAGTTGGATCACAAAAGTCCACGCAAGCTCTGGGTGCACCTGGCAAATCAGAAAAACCTCTCATCACCAATAAGGTGACCGCGAGTTTTTCCGATTCACCATGCACACCAACATCTTACGCGTCTTTTTTGCGCCCAACTGAGGTTTTTAGGATCATCATTCCCGCGCCCTCAAAGCGAGGGTAGGGTGAGGGTTGCTAAGACGAACTGCAAGATCTATGCAACGATTGATCACTGCGGCTTTTCGTGCGCCGTATGGCGAATACATCGTCATTTTAAACTGGACAATGTACTGGGTGGGCGGTGAATCAGATGTGATTCTCGAAACCGGCTTTGGCGTACCATTCACGCGCTTTGTCGAGATCCTTTTCCACGCCGTTCCCTTGTTCATACAGCATAGCGAGGGTTGTACAGGAGCCCGCGAGTCCCTGTTCGGCCGCCTTTTCGAACCAATGCACGGCGAGTTCTGCATTTTTATCCACGCAATCTCCCTCCATGTACATAAACCCCAGGCCATGTTGGGCGAGGCCGTGGCCTTGTTCTGCAGCGGCTTGCATCCAGCGCAATGCAGCTTCTGGGTTAGGTGCGACCCCCAAGCCGTTTTGATACATAATCGCTACGCGGTGTTGGGCATCGGGGTCACCCTGATCTGCAAATGGACTTAGCAATTGCATTGCGCGCGAAAAGTGCTTGGCTTCAAACGCGGACATGCCGCTGTGGAAATCAACATCGGTCAAAGCATCTTCGTTGCTCATGGAAATCATCTCGGCTGGCTGTTGCGAAGGGCGAGGATTATACGCCAGTCACCTGCGGGAACAACTTCCCCTAGGGCTGAGGCGGATTTCGCGTTGCCCCATAAAAAAGGGCATCCCGAGGGATGCCCTGAATGCAAAGAAACGTGCGTCCTTGCAGATTCTTGTTCTTAGAACTTGACCGCTTAGAACTTGACGCGCAGACCCAGTGAAAAGCCGCTGGCAGTCTCACCTGTTGCGGGTGTTGCAGTCTCGCCATGAGCCGTGCCACCCAGTTTGAACGCTGCATTGGTGTCGTTGTCAATCATGGCATATTGCGCATAGACGTCGGTGGTTTTACCGAGTTTGTAGTCCGCGCCAACCATTGCGAGGGATGCGCCAGTATTAGCTTGCTTGCCAGTACCGTTGTCATAATCATCGGCAATGTAGTATTGGCCTTTCAGCGTGGCCTTACCCATCTTATACTTGGCACCGAGGCCATAAACGTCGCGAGACGCTCCGTCGACAAAACCAACATCGGTAGTGGATTGATAGAGGCCATGGACGCCGAAAGGTCCGAAGTTCATTGCACCTGCGACGCGGACGACGCTTTCAGATTCGGTGGCTGGAGCAGGGTTGCCAGTGACATTGTGTACTTCGTAACCCACGCCCACGAGGTAAGGCTTGCCGTTACCTGCTGTGATGGTGGCGGAAAGGGCGTCAGAAGAGTTGTTGTCTCCAGCGGTAGTAGTCTCAGCTGCAGCAATTCCGTGATCGGTCACGTAAGCGGCAAAAATGCTTACCGGGCCGAGGTTAGGAGAGATGTAGCCGATGACATTGTCGGCGCGTAAATCGAATCCAGCACCCCCGTCTTTAACGGAGCGCAGTGCACGTGCACCACCAAGCTGAGTGGAACCCCAGTCGTAGGCGACCTTATTGCCGAGCACCTTGACAGGTGTGTCGTGTCTGCCGAATACCACGGTACCGAAACCGCCTGCCAGGCCGACGATGCGGTTACGATCACTCATGGTGCCGGCTTCGCCGTCCATGGTTACGCCCCACTCGATTTTGTACACAGCGCTCAGGCCTTCACTGATCTTGTGAGAACCTTTTACACCAATACGTGAGGAGTTGGACGCCAGCGCAACACCGCTTTCATTATCTTTTGCAGCATCCTTTGCAGACGTTGCATCCAAAGAAACGTGGGCTTGGCCGTACAGGGTAGTATCAGCCATTGCCGCTGGGGCTGCGAAGGCTGATGCAACTGCAATTGCAATCAGTGACTTTTTCATTGTTCAATCTCCCGATTCAAAAAAATTTTTGTGACGAACTCCCAAAGGAGCTGAAAAGGAATATAGACCCACTGTTATTATTTTGCAACAGATTTTCGCGTTTTTCATCAAGACTGTTGCTTATTTGAGAATCTTCTGAAGAGTTTGTGGTATCTCATTCAATAATAGGCACAATATGTGGTGTTTCAGAGACTAAATAGAGAGGGGTCGCGGGCTTTGCCGCACTTAAATGCGCTGAGCGAGTGGATAGGATTTGGGCAGAACTTTGCGAAAAAGGCCCGTCCTCCATGTCGATGTTGTGTTTTAGCAACACAGATTGCCTGGCTTGGGGAAACGCAGGACAATAGGGAGTGGAACCATTCTCCGCGCCACAATTAAGGTGAACAGTAGGATGCAGTGTTATGTTTATCGGAGTCCGCGCAAAGCAGAAACCTATCTGCTATTACCGGATAAAGCCGAGGTGGTGGAATTGCCGCCTGCATTATTAGAAGTATTCGGCGAGCCCGAATTAGCCTTTGAATTTGAGCTGACCCCCGAGCGACGGCTGGCCCAGGGGGATGCGATACAAGTGTTGGAAAATCTGCGGCAAAAAGGATTTCATCTGCAAATGCCGCCTGAGAACCAGCGGCCTTTCTAGGAAATTGCCCTGGCATAGATGAGTTGCTGCGGAGAAGTCCTTACGGCCCATTTTCCGCTCATTTTCGTTGAGTATGAGTCACCATTCGCTTCTAATAACTCAAGTTTCGGAGCTTAAATATCATTACGCACTGAATTAGAGCGTCCCTTCTCCCTCGGGGAGAAGGACAGGATGAGGGAATGCATTCAATC
>JANTGD010000184.1 GCA_024763135.1 Thiotrichales bacterium
ACTGCGGCGTTGCGCCCCTTGAAAAGGGAGCCACCCTTTCCTGCGGGACGCGCCTTGCATTGACGAATTTGGGATGCTCTGTAGCCGTCAATATCATATTGATGATGTACTAGGTTTCGAAGCGCATGGAATAATCGATGGCGTGAAGATCTTTGGTCAATGCGCCGCTGGAGATGAAGTCAACGCCTGTTTCGGCAATCCTGCCCAAGGTCTCTAATGTGACGTTACCCGATGCCTCGAGCGTTTTGCGGCCTGCATTGAGGGTCACAGCATGGCGCATATCATCGAGGTTAAAGTTATCGAGCATAATAATGTCAGCTTCGCTGGCCAAGGCTTCCTGGAACTCGTGCATATTTTCAGTTTCCACTTCGATTTTGAGATCAGGATGGCGGTGGCGCGCCTGCGCAACAGCGGCGCCAATCGAACCTGCCGCAACGATGTGGTTTTCCTTGATGAGTACTTGATCATACAGCCCCAGGCGATGATTCTGCCCGCCCCCCATGCGTACCGCATATTTTTGTGCCAGGCGCAGGCCGGGGATCGTTTTACGGGTATCGAGAATTTTCGTCCGGGTGCCTTTCAGTAATGTCGCGTATTGCAGGGTGGTGGTGGCCGTGCCCGACAGCAATTGCAAAAAATTTAGGGCGGTTCGTTCTCCGCTGAGCAAATCCCTCGCGGGTCCGCGCAGGTGGCAAACAATGGTTTGCGCGCTATGCTGTGTGCCTTCAGGCACCAGCCAATCAATCTCTATCTTTGGGTTGATTTGCCCGAAGGATTCATCGAACCAGGGTTGTCCACACACGATGGCATTTTGTTTGAGCACAACATAGGCCGCGCCGGGGGTCTGTGGGTCGATCAGGTCCGCGGTTACGTCGCCTGTTCCAAGATCTTCCGCCAGTGCAATGCGCACGTTTTCGTGTAAATCCTTCAATAGAGACATGGATGGTTCTGCAGGATTGGCAAAGTTGGGTGGGTATTATAACCAGACGCATGGGGTGTGAAATCTTACAGGCCGTTGAAAGAGGTACAGGCGGCACAATGCTGCGTTAAAAATCAGCTCAAAATGCTCATGTACGGGCTGTACACTGCGCTTTTTCGCTGCTTTTCGCCTTGCCTTGCACTCGCCTGTACCTCTTTCAACGGCCTGTAAGCAGGCTGAGAAGAAGATCGGTCGACACAATGCTGCGTTAAAAATCAGCTTAATTTGCTGATGTGTGGTTTGTTAGGGGGAAAAAACGACTTCCAGGCTGATGGAAAATTCCCACTGCATGCGATGACTGACTTCCTCGGCAAAGCGTACGCCAGGCGCGACTTGCAGGAATAGCTGGTGTTGCCAGAGGTTCCTCCGATGTCGGACCCGAAAGCGGGTGATGTCCCAATATCCCCGATGGGTGTCATAACTGAAGGTATTGAGCCAGTCCAGGGCAATGTAGCGTAGTGGGCTCAGGCGCTGGTAGAGCGAGAGATTTTGATCAAATGCGAGTCCGTTCACCTTTTCCTGCCAGCGCGGGCGTGTCGTGGAACGTAGGAAGGTATCAGTAAAAATATAGTATTCATTGTCGAAACGCAGGTCGGCCTCCCAACCTTCTCCAGAGTCATGGCCCAGGGAAGGTGTGATGCGGTGGAGGTTTTTCTCAGTTTGCTTTTCGCGGCGCATCCAGAGCCGGGTGAAGATGCGCGGATCCAGGAGGCCACCGCGCATACCCAGATCCAGATTCAAAGTCTTCACGGCGTTGCGCAGAAAGGTATAGCGTAATGCAGAACTGGCATTCTTGTTTTCCAGACCGGATAAGTCGTTTTGATCCGGTTCGCCCTCAAATACCAACTGCAGGCGGTTTTGCAGGCTGGGCAGATAGAGATTCCCACGGAGATTCAGGCGTGTGTTACCGGTATAACTTTCTACGAACTCATTGTTCCATGACAGACGCAGTTCAGAGGATGCCAGCGTTTCGTCCTGGCGAGGGTCACCAAAAAATCGATCGAGCCATTGCGCGGTTTTTTGCAGGCTATTGGTAATGCTTGTGTGACTCTCCACTGCCATTTTAGGCGTGATGAAAAAACGCAAGGGATGGCAGACATTGGGTTTGTCGGACGTATGCGCAGGTGGCTCTTCATCCAGTGATAGATCCATCTCATCGAGGCTACGGAGCGCTTCACCTGCAGCAGCAGTCTGCACAGTAAAGCATAGGTAGCCGAGCAGTAGCAGAAAGCGTTGTAGAAAAGAACACGTCGGACCAGGCATTGTGGGCTAAAGACGCACCACGTGCGCGGGCCTGTCGATCGATAGAGTGACAATGTGGTGCTGGGGAATCTGTTCCCAGTCGCCCGTACGGTCGAGAGGTTCGGAGGCGATGAGTTGCGCACCGGGATAGTCCGGATGGTCCTTACAATAGTAGAGCGTCGGACAAGGATGATTGGTTGCGTGGCGGGCGGCGATGAGGCGTATGCCATCGTATACCACAATGTTCAATAAGGCGGGAATATCGCGCAGTGTCACTTCCAGGGTGGAGAGAATATCCCCCAGGGCCTGAGCAACGCTGAGTTCATCGGTCTCCCGCAAGCGTTGGCGCAATAGTCCAAACAGATATTCGGAATCGCTGTTGGTGGTGATTTCAGCAGCCAGCGGTGGGTCGATGTATTGCAGGCAGCTGGGACGCAGCGTGAGATTGAAGTCTTCCACAAACCCTTCATGCATGAACAGCAGTTGGTCGCCTACGAATGGTTGAATTTTGTTTGGGTTGAGTCGCGTTAACTCGCGTCTGCGCATCCCACGAATGGCGCCTAACCAGGCGGGGGCGTGCATGCTTTGCGCCAGCGCCGGCAGGTTCTGGTCGTGCCAAATGGGGTGTGGGTAAATATAGCGTTGCGGGCGTTCGTCCTGAAACCAGCCAAATCCATAGCCGTCGGCATTGAACTGTGCGTATTCAAGCTCATGCGACTCCCAGGCCTGATAGAACAGGCTGTGAGGCGGGTCGATCAGGAATTCTTTCAAAGAGATATCGGGTCCTAAATAGGCTGCAATACGCCCCATGTTGGTTAACCTTGTGTAGATAGAAAAGCATCGAGTGTAACGAGAAACGCGATTGTGCGCATGGCAACGCCGATAGCGCTTGGTTTCTGGCGTAAAATGCGTATGATTTCCTGCGTCAATTGACTCCCAAGCAGGTGTGACGGTGAAAAATGCCAGGATTCTGCTCGTCGAGGATGAGGCCCCTTTACGCGAGATGGTCTCGTATGCCCTGAGTACTGCAGGGTTTGTGCCGCAATTGGCCGAGAATGTAGACGCGGCCTACAAGTTGATCGATGCCCAACTGCCGCAATTAATCCTGCTGGATTGGATGTTGCCGGGGTTGACCGGAATTGAATTTGCGCAACGTCTGCGGCGTGATGAATATACGCGGGATTTGCCAATCATTATGCTCACTGCGCGCAGTGATGAAGCGGACAAACTGTCGGGCTTCGAAGCGGGCGTCGACGATTATATCTCCAAACCTTTTTCCCCACGGGAACTCATCGCGCGATGTAAGGCGGTGCTACGACGCACGGGGGCCGGCGAGGGGAGCGAAACGCTGAGCGTAGGGGGGCTTTGCCTGGAGCCGGAAAGCCATCGGGTCAGCGTCAATGGCACACCGCTCAAACTCGGGCCCACGGAGTTCGCACTGCTCAAATTCTTTTTACAACATTCAGATCGCGTCTATAGCCGTTCTCAGCTGCTTGACAGGGTTTGGGGGCGAAGCACCAGCGTTGAAGAGCGAACCGTCGATGTGCATATTTTAAGATTGCGCAAGGCGCTCAAGCCGTATGCCCTTGATCATTATGTGGAAACCGTGCGCAGCGCGGGTTATCGTTTTTCCATGCCTGATACCAAGTGAAGAAGATCTGGATTCAGGAGCTTTGGCGGTTTGGCGCCATCGTTGGGAGTGTGACCTTGGTGGGCGTTTTCCTTGGCAGGGCTGGGCTGTTTTTTACCCTGGGGCTGATGCTGTACATCGTCGATCAGGTGGCGCAGCTGGCGCGTTATGTGCGTTGGTTCGAGTCCGGCAAGCACGCCCACCCGCCCAGTATGTCAGGGGTGTGGGGCGCTTTGATCGATATTACCTATCGGCAGTTTCAAAAATCCCGTAAACGAAAAAAACGCATTCAACGATTGCTTAAGAATTTTAACCAGTTCAGTGCTGCGCTACCGGATGCGACCGTGATTCTTGGTGCCAAGCAGGAGGTGACGTGGTCGAATGAGATGGCTGAACTCTATCTGGGTGTACATCAGCGGAAGGCCATTGGTAAAACCATAACGGAGATTATCGACTTGCCGGAGTTCAAGGCTTACCTCGAGTCCGGCGACTATCGGGAGGCCTTGTCGATCACTTCACCCGTGAATGAGGCGCGGCAGTTGCATCTACGAATAGCGCGCTACGGTACCAAGAAAAAAGTCCTTTCGGCGCACGATATGACGCGTATGCATCGCCTGGAAGCCATGCGCAAGGACTTTGTGGGCAATGTCTCTCATGAGCTGCGTACACCGCTCACAGTGATCCAGGGCTATTCGGAAATGTTGCTCGATGACCGTGGTCTGACCGAACAGCATCGTCAGATGCTGTCGCAGGTGGCTGAGCAAAGCCAGCGGATGCAGCGTCTTGTGGATGATCTATTGACTCTGAATCGGCTGGAGACCACCGAACCCGAACGGCGCTGGTTTCAGGCGGTCGATGTGGGTCTGATGATGCAGCGCATGCGAAATGAAGCGCGGCTTCATCCTGGAGCGAAGGCGCTTGAGTACGCACTGGAGGTGCAATCCGAGCAAGGGTTGTTCGCGCATCCGGATGAGTTGTTCAGCGCATTTATGAATCTGGTGACCAATGCCACAAAATACACGCCACCCGGGGGCAAAATTACTCTCCGCTGGTTTGTCGATAAACACGGCCGTGGCCATTTTCAGGTAGAAGATACGGGAGAAGGGATTCCAGCTGAGCATCTCCCGCGGCTTTCTGAGCGTTTTTACCGGGTCGATACGGGGCGTTCGCGCGAAAAAGGCGGGACGGGTCTGGGACTGGCTATCGTCAAGCATGTGCTCACTCGCCATGATGCACGCTTGAAGATTTCCAGTGAGGTGGGCAAGGGCAGCGTGTTTTCCTGCGATTTTCCACGCTCTACCGTCGTCGAGTTGGTGCCTAAGCTGGTTGTGGATGAGCTTAACCCGGCGACAAAATAGCTTGTTTCCAGAGAACCAGGCCTTTTCATTTTGCCAGCTTAAAAGGTTGTTGCAAACATGCTCCGTAGCCCGATTACTGCGTTGGGCATTCCCACGCCGATTTATTGGATGTAGCGTGGTCCGCTGCGCTGTACGCGCCGGGCTTGGGTTTATCGCGATGCTGTGCGACACCCTCCTGAGTCTTAGGGTGGGTCGTGGTGCAGCCCCCTCTATAGGGATATGTTGTCCCTGTGAGGCTTGAGATAGGATTCGCCAGATTATTTTTCAGTCTTTTACTTTAGCATTCAATGACCGACGCCCAACTCGAACAGGCTATCGCGGTTGCAATCCAAAAGGTTGCAACGGGGCCTGAGTACAGCAAAGACCTTTCCGAGGAAGAGGCTTTTGAAGCCGCGCGCTATATCCTGTCTGGGCAGGTGGACCCCGTGCGTGCAGGCGTTTTGTTGATTGCCCTGCGCATGAAACGGGAAACCAATGAGGAATACACCGGGTTTCTCAAGGCAATTCGTGAGGCAACCGATGAGGCCGTGGCGGATGTGCCGGAGGTGCTCGATCTTTGTGACCCCTATGATGGCTTCTTGCGTGGTGTGCCGGTCTCGCCGTTTCTACCTGCAGTCATGGCTGCCTGTGGTGTGCCGACGATCTCCCATGGGCTGGAGGCCACGGGGCCTAAGTTCGGGGTAACCCATCATCAGGTGCTCAAAGCGGCGGGTAAACAAGTTTTGCGCAGCAGCCACGAGGCTGCGGCGCAACTGGCAAAACCGGGCGTTGGTTGGAGCTATGTCGATCAATCGCGTTTTTGTCCGGATCTCTATGCGCTCCTCGACCTCCGTCGGCGGATTATCAAGCGTCCGATTATTACCACGATCGAAACACTCGTGGGGCCCGTGCGCGGACAAGAAAAGACCCATATGATGGCCGGTTACGTCCATAAAGCTTACCCGCCCATCTATGCACATTTAGCGCGGGTTGCAGGGTTTGATAGTGCTGCAATTGTCAGAGGGGTAGAAGGCGGGATGACGGCTTCCCTGAAGCAGGAAGCAAGATTTTTTTATTATCGCGAGCGCGGTGAAGACCATATGTTGGAGCTGGATCCGGTCGAGCTGGGTATCCACCAGGATACGCGTGCCGTACCGATCCCACGCGAGCTTATCAATGAGCAAGAAGAGCGCGTAGACGTCGCAGACCTGTGCACAGTGGCGGTTGATACAGGAATGGCCGCGCTGCAGGGTGCGCAAGGCGCCGCCAGAGACAGTTTGGCTTATGCCGGAGCGGTGGCATTGTTCAATTTGGGCAAGGTGCCCGACCTGAAGGCAGGCGCGGATTTGGTCCGTGCCAAGCTGGACAGCGGCGAAGCCCTTGAACGTTTTACGCGCGGTTAGTGCAATAAATAAGTGCCGTCACCCGGGGCTTGGCCAAGTACACGGCGTGATACCGCAGAGACTTTATCAGGGCCGTCCAGAGGGGCTGTGTTACAGCAACTGATAGGGCGGATTACGACTTAATCTAGACAGTGTGTTCGAGGATATAAATATGACTGAAGAGTACCGTCAAGCAACCATCGAAATGGAAAATAAGGGCGTCAACCAGGACTACATTATTGGCTGGCAGTGTGGCTATCTTGGGCATCCGAAGCGGGAAGAGCAGCGGGTGACCGATGCCTATGAAGCAGGTTACAACGATGGTGAAGCACACAAAACTGACGGCTATTCCAGCTGGGTCAACTAAACCGCTAGCAGCGTTGCCTGTCAGGCGTGTTATCGCTTGTGCTGTTTACTCACAGCCGGGGTGTTTACTCCGGCTGTTTGCTTCATTGTGTGATGTTTAGCAGGCTGTTGAAAAACTCTCAGGTGAGTGCGAGACAAGGCAAAATCTGGAGAAAAAGCGCAGTTTACACGCAGTCAATGAGCATTTTGAGCC
>JANTGD010000185.1 GCA_024763135.1 Thiotrichales bacterium
GGGGCGATGTCCCGGGTGAGCTGTCCCACCTTATTTGTGCTGGGTGCGCGGGATAAGCTGGTGCCTGCCACTTTGGCGGATTGCGTCGCGTCGATGTGTCCGGGAGTGCAGCAGGTGCTGCTCGAAGGCGCGGGGCACGCCCCATTCCTGTCGCATCGCGACGTGTTCAGCGAGCACATTGTGGAGTTCTTGAACCGACATGGCAGATGAATTCGCAATTGATAGTCGGCAGGCCCGGCGTTCTTTCCAGGCCGCCGCGCAACAGTACGATGCAGCCGCCGTGCTGCAACGTGAGGTGGGGCAGCGGATCTTGACCAGGCTGGATTATATTCGTGTTGAGCCGGATCGAGTGCTCGATCTCGGTGCGGGGACGGGATACTTCGCAGAGAAACTTCTCCAGCGCTATTCCCGGGCAGGGGTGATCGCAGTAGATTTTGCCCATGCAATGACACGCGCGGCTGCAAAGCGGGGGCGCTGGCGGCGACGACCAAGCAGCGTGTGTGCGACTGCGTCTGCATTGCCATTCTCTGCACAGACTTTTGATTTGATTTTCTCCAATCTCATGCTGCAATGGTGCCAACCACTGTCCGTTTATTTTGCGGAGATGCGCCGTTTACTCAAGCCGGGTGGTGTCCTGATGTTCTCTACATTTGGGCCAGACACGCTCAAAGAATTGCGCGGTGCCTGGGCGGTTGTGGATGAGTATCCACACGTGCACGAGTTTAGCGACATGCATGATATTGGCGATGCTATGCTGGCTGCGGGGTTTGCAGATCCTGTAGTCGATATGGAGCTGCTAACGGTGACCTATGCAGATGTGCTCACGTTATTACGTGATTTGAAATCCATTGGTGCGCGCAACGCTGCACAAGGGCGAGCACGCGGGTTACTGGGGCGCCAACGGTATGCGCAGCTGTGTGCTGCTTACGAGCAGTTTCGCTCCGCGGAAGGGCGTCTGCCGGCAAGCTGGGAAATTATCTATGGCCACGCTTGGGGGCCGCAGAATCTACCGCCCAACGACACCGGGCATAAGGTGTTTCCCATTCATGTTACAAGCTAAGCGAAATGGTGCGTGCACACGAGGTAAGTCGGTTGGTGCATATTGTGGAGTGAAGTACTGAGGTGGAGAAAAAATCTTACTGAGGGTTTGGAAATGACGAGGGATTACCCTAAAGTATGCAGCGTTATCTTGAGTCAATCTGCCTTATTATTCAGCATCACCAATTTTGCTGTTGGCGCCTTTGTCGTGGGCCGGTGTTTTTCACGCTGAGGTTGTACAGAGTCGAATATTTTTAGAGTTGGGAGAGATTTATGGCCGGTGTCGCACCGCTGACAAATCAACAATATAACTATGAAGTTATCAGGAAATTCGCGATCGCCGCATTGGTATGGGCGGTGCTGGGTATGTTTACAGGTGTCTATATTGCCTCTGAGCTTGCGTTTCCATTTCTGAACTTCGATACGCCATATATTACCTTTGGCCGCCTGCGGCCAGTGCACACCACCGGCGTAATTTTTGGTTTTGGCGGGAATGCACTGTTCGCGACGTCTTATTTCGTCGTGCAACGCACCTGTCAGGCGCGTTTGCCGAGCGATCGCCTGGCGAATTTTACGTTCTACGGTTGGAACCTTGCCATCTTCCTAGGTGTGATCAGCTACATGGCCGGCTACACACAAAGCCGCGAATATGCTGAATTCGAATGGCCAATCGATATTTTGATTGCGGTGGTTTGGGTCACCTACTTCTGGCTCTACCTGCAAACCCTGCGGCGTCGTTCTCAGCCCCACATTTATGTGGCGAATTGGTTCTACATGGCTTTTATTCTAGCCACGGCGTTGTTGCATATCTTTAATAACCTGGCTATGCCAGTGAGTTTTTTCGGCCTGAAGTCCTATAGCCTGTTCTCAGGCGTGCAGGACGCGATGACACAGTGGTGGTATGGCCACAATGCGGTGGGCTTCTTTCTGACAGCTGCGTTTCTGGGGATGATGTACTACTTTGTTCCCAAGCAGGCAGGACGCCCGGTTTACTCTTACCGCTTGTCGATCATTCATTTTTGGGCGTTGATATTTCTGTATATGTGGGTTGGTACTCACCACCTTCATTGGACAGCAATCCCTGATTGGACCTCCTCTTTGGCGGCTACTTTTTCGATCCTTCTCTTGATGCCCTCCTGGGGTGGCATGATCAATGGCATTATGACACTGTCAGGTGCATGGGATAAGTTGCGTAGTGATCCGATCATGCTGTTTCTGATTACTGCACTTTCGTTCTATGGCATGTCGACGTTTGAAGGCCCCATGATGGCGCTCAAGAGTGTCAATTCCTTGTCTCATTACACGGATTGGACCGTCGGGCATGTGCATTCAGGCGCGTTGGGATGGGTGGCGATGGTGTCGTTTGGCTCGTTCTATCACATGATTCCGCGCCTCTATAACACCACGATATTCAGTAAGAAACTGATCTACGTACATTTCTTCCTCGCGACAATAGGCATTATTTTGTACATCACCGCCATGTGGGTTTCGGGCATCGGCCAGGGATTGATGCTGCGGGCTTTCGATGACTATGGCAATTTGGCGTATACCTTTGTCGAGTCAGTGGCGTTTATGCATTGGCCACTGGTGACCCGCGCGCTTGGGGGCGTCTTCTTTCTGTCAGGCGTGATTATTATGGTCTTCAATGTCTATATGACCATTGTGACCGCCAAACGAGAAGCGACTGTGAAGGCGGCTGAGTCAGAAGTCGCGCGGGCAGTTTAGAGAGGGTCGGAGCATGTTGAAACACGAAAATATCGAAACCAATGTTGGCTTGCTGATCATCCTGTCTTTGCTCGCTATGGGCGTGGGCGGACTGGTCGAGATTGTGCCGTTGTTCTATATCAATGACACGATCGAGAAGGTGGACGGCGTTCGGCCCTATACGCCGTTGGAGCTGCGTGGCCGGGATATCTATCAGCGTGAAGGGTGTTATTTGTGTCACTCGCAAATGGTCCGGCCTTTCCGCGATGAGGATTTACGCTACGGGCATTATTCTCTGGCCGCGGAGTCCCAGTATGATCATCCATTTCAATGGGGGTCGAAGCGCACGGGGCCGGATTTGGCTCGGGTGGGTGGGAAATATTCGAATGAATGGCATGTTCAGCACTTGAAAGCGCCGCGTTCGGTGGTGCCGGAATCCATCATGCCCAACTACCCATGGTTATTGGAAAATGATCTGAAATACTCTGATGTGGCTGCGCGTATGGCGACGCTCAAAAAGGTGGGTGTGCCTTATTCATTGACCAAGCTGGAGTATGACCGCAATGTTGAAAAGTTTGGCGAAGAGCAGGCAGCCTGGCTGGATATCAACCGTGCCGAGGAGAATCTGCTCACAGAAGCAAAGGAAGGTAACTTCGACGGAGTACCGGGAAGATTGACAGAAATGGATGCGCTGGTTGCCTATTTGCAGGTCCTGGGGACAATGGTGGATTTCAGCAAATACGACGAAGGCTATTTTGTCGAGTTTCGTTGAGGCCGGAGAATGTTCATGAGTATTTGGCAGTGGTTTACTGATCTTGGCAACTCGAAAATCGCTGCGTTACTGATTTTCTTTCCGCTATTCTTACTGATTGTGTTCTACGTCTATGGCAGTCGAACCCGCAGTGAGCGTCTGGAAACCTACAAGTATATGCCCTTTCAGGATGATGACAGTGAAGGGTGGAATAAGAAGAGTGATACGCAAAAATGAAAAACGCTGAGCACGAATCGAGTCACGTTGAAACAACTGGTCATGTTTGGGATGGCGATTTGCAGGAATATGATAATCCTATTCCAGGTTGGTGGTTATGGACGTTTTACGCCACAGTTATTTTTGCCATTGTTTACTGGGTCATCTATCCCACTTGGCCGGTTGGTTCGTCGTACACCAAGGGTATGTTTAACGACATTACGTTTCACAACGATAAGGGTGAAGCGGTCACCACTCACTGGAATATGCGCGCACTGTTTCTCAAGGATCAACAAGAGGGCAAACAAGCGCTCAAGCGTCAGGAATACCTGGAGAAGATTGGTAACAGCTCCTTTGCAGAAATCATCAGTGATCCAGAAAAGCTGGCTTTCGCCCGGTCTATGTCCAAGGTCTTGTTTGCAGATAATTGTGCTGCCTGCCACGGATCAGGGGCAGCGGGGGTGATTGGCTTATTCCCCAATCTCATCGATGACGATTGGCTGTGGGGCGGTAAAATCGAAAACATTCACCAAACGTTGTTGCATGGACGGCAGGGTTTTATGCCATCTTTTACCAATTCGTTCGATCCGGAACAGCTCGACGCATTGGCTGAATATGTGTTGAGTTTGAGTGGTATCAGTGGTGGAGATAGTCATAAAGTTGCTGAGGGTGAACAGATTTTTAAAGGTGAGACGGGTGGGTGTTATTACTGTCACGGCAAAGATGGAAAGGGCCTGCTATCCCAGGGATCGGCAAATTTAACGGACTCCATCTGGACCATGGCGAATGTGCCTGGTAGCGATGACTACAGCGCGAAACTCGAAGCCGTGAAGCAAGTCATTTTAAACGGTATCAGTCGAAAAATGCCTGCCTGGAGCGATCGTTTGTCGGATGAGCAGATTAAAATGTTGACGGTCTATGTACATCAGATGGGTGGCGGTCGGTAACACGTCTCTTCCGATGTTCATGATGGTCTGGCTTTTGGGTGTAACACCTGTTTTAGCCTCGTTTGCCCAATGTTCTGCATAAGATAAAGGTGAATACTCAGCGAGTAGACGCAAACGCTGGAAGTGCACAGATTGCCTCTGAAGTGCGTCAAATCACGGCAGGAAATGTGAGTTTGGATACCCAAATGAATTAATTTCGAACGCAGAGAAGACGCGTTCCATGGGTGCGGTGAGTCGTTTCAAATAGAGATATCGTTAAACCATCGGCCTGAAACGTGACTATGCGCAGGCCATACGAACAAGGATGTGAAACTCGTAGTTCGCGATTTTTGCAATGTGTTCTCAGACTCACCCAACCATTGCCCCACTCGAAGTCCGCCCCGGGAGCTTGTTCATTGTCTAACACCCAGGGCCTGTTCGATACGCAAGCGGCTAATGAGAGACTCAGCGGCTTGTGCTTTTCTTTTTTTGAGTGTGATATTACCTTGTCGGTGTTACTAGCTCATTGATGTGGCATATTGGTCTCAAAGCCAAGCGCCTACACGATCCTTAAGCGTTAAGCAGCCTTTAACAAGCTGTTGATACGCCATGGCTAATCTATTTAAGTGACATGTCTAACGTTTCCACAACTGCTCAAATCAATGCCCACGGCGTGGTGCCGCGGTCGGTCAAAGGCCGGTTTCGGCGCATTAAATCAACGATACTTTTTATTGCTTATTTTGTTTATTTTGGTCTGCCATGGTTGGGATGGGAGCGTACGGTTGGACCGGATCGGGCAGTAGTATTCGACATAGGCGCGCGTAAGTTTTACTTATTCGATCTGGTTGTACAACCTCAGCAAATTTTCTGGTTGACCGGATTATTATTGATTGCAGCATTATTGTTATTTTTCGTGACTGGTATCGCCGGGCGAATCTTTTGTGGTTATTTTTGTTTTCAAACACTTTGGACCGATTTGTTTTTTATGCTCGAACGCTGGGTCCAGGGCGAGCGGCCAGCCCGGCTACGTTTGGCGCAACAGTCATGGAATGCTGAAAAGCTGTTCAAAAAAGGGTTGACCTCGGCGCTGTGGTTGTTGGCGGCATTTTGGACGGGATTCACTTTTACGCTGTACTGGGGGAGCGGCACCGCCAGCGAAATGCTGGTGAATTTTCTTACAGGTGAAGCCCATCATGCTGTGTACATCACAACACTGATACTCACCACCACTACATTTGTAATGGCGGGATTGGCGCGGGAGAATGTGTGCATGCATATGTGCCCCTACTCACGCTTTCAGGCAGTGATGTTCGATAAAAACACCAAATTGGTTACCTATGATCAGGCGAGGGGTGAAGGTGAGCAAGGCCGTGCCAAGGTCACTAAAGCGCTTAAATCACTGCCGCAGCGGCATGCGGCGGGTGTGGGTGACTGTATCGATTGCGGGTTTTGTGTGCAAGTGTGTCCCACCGGGATTGATATTCGCGATGGACTACAGATCTCCTGTATACATTGTGGTTTGTGTATTGATGCCTGCGATCAGATCATGGAAAGTCGTGGCTGGGATAAAGGTCTGATCCGGTTTGCTTCCGAGGCAGAGGCTCAAGGAGGAAAGACTCGGCATTTCACCTTGAAAAATCTCGGTTATGGGGTGTCTATCCTGGTGGTCACTGCGGTGTTGTTTTGGAGTGTTGCGCACCAGAGCGAGGTGGATGTATCGATTTCGCAGATTCGCCAGCCCCTGTACGTGACACTGTCTGACGGAAGTATCCAAAACAGTTATGAAATCAAGCTCACCAATGATACGAGTACGCCAAAAGACTATCGCCTGGGAATCACAGGGCTTGCGCAGGCGGTGCTCGATACCGGTGAAATTCGTGATATCCACCTCAAACCGCTGCAGCATCTTATGATCTACGCAAAAGTTCGACGCCCCGCTGCGGCTCAGCACGCGATGGACAAGATTGCAGACTTCCGCTTCACGCTCACGGCTACGGCTACTGGTGAAGTGGTCGCGGAAATTCCTGCCCGTTTTTACACGCCGTAAGTTGTAAGACTGATTGATACTGAGACAATCCAGAGAAAAGCCTGGTGCAGAGCGCCCCAGATGTTACGGGCCAAGGCGGGGCTTGCCGGTAATGACCCGCGGTCCTTGCCAAATAGTGCAACAATGAACTGTAATCTCTGAGACGCTCCCTGCGGGCGGGTCTTTGGGCACTTATCCACGGTGTTGCACCGGCTAGACATAAAATCTCTATGCCTGCATCGGCGCGCCTTATGCCTGAGCGCTCTGAGATGCGCTGAATGAGGCTTGACTATGGATTTTCGTGACGACTCAGCGTGTTTAGATTTTGGTACCTATCAAGGCATTTTCGCACGGAGAATGTGAGCATATAGTCAGTATGCGACCATTCGAGTACGAAAATAA
>JANTGD010000186.1 GCA_024763135.1 Thiotrichales bacterium
GCGCGTCCCGCAGGAAAGGGTGGCTCCCTTTTCAAGGGGCGCAACGCCGCAGTGGCGGATTCGGGATGCTCCCGGAGGGCGAGCCGGAAAGCGGCCAATATCGTGTTGACGATGTACTAGTCCATCGTTTAACTCCAGATCCGATACATTGATTATTTCAACCTGCTCAGTGAGCTTGCTGCTCGATGGAAGTGGTTGAAATGAATGCGCTTCAGGACTGGCCGAGGCAAGCTGCATTGATTCTGTCCCCAGCCATGCTAGCAACACCAATAGGCAGACATACCAATCTGTCCCCTTAGGCTTGATACGCATGGGTGACACTCAAATCGTTACAGATAAACAAAGATAAATTCTCAACTCGGCGGTATAAACGGCTGCACCTGTTGACTCAGCATCCATAAGCGGTTGAAGTTGAAGTGCTTGCGTCGTTCCGAGCTGGCGACAGTCAGCTTTGGCTGAACGTCAGCGAGCTCCCACAGTGAGCAACATCTGGCTCGGGCAGACGAAAGCGCATGCTGCGTTCAAACTTCAGCCCACATTCTCACAAGATTTGCATAAACTGTCTCAAGTTGCTTCGTATCTTCGTCTTCTGGCGCTTTACGCAAATGCCGCTCTCGGACCTGATTCAAATTGAACAATAACTCTCGTTGTGCGGCATCTCGCACCATACTTTGTATCCAGGTCACCATCACACGGCGTTCGCCATGAGAGACTGTATTGATACGGTGAAGACTGTGGGATGGATAGACGACTGCGTGCCCCGCCGGCAGCTTGACCGCTTTTTCGCCATAGGTAGTACGGATCACGAGTTCGCCATCGCCGTATTCTTCTGGAGGATTGAGGAAAACTGTGGTTGAAACATCACTGCGGTAGTGATGCGGAGAACCCATAACAGGGTCGTCGATATGGTCGCCATATCCCATTCCCTGGGTGTAACGGGCAAAAAATGGGGAGGCCAGCTTGTGTGGCAGTACAGCACTGCGAAACACGGGGTGGCGAATCAGATGACTCATCACCAACCCATTAAGCTGTTTGTACACGTCGGATTGCTGATCGAGTTCTTCATTATGTTTGACGCGCCTGGCTGCCATGCCCGCGGACAGCTTGCCATCTTTGAACTCCGCCTGCGCATACAGACGACCAACGGCCTCCAACTCTGCCGGACCGAGAACAGCAGGTATTGTAATCAGCATGGATTGCTCCCTTTAAGATGCTTTGTAACTATTCAGCTCCCCCTCATGAAATAGGCCATTTCTGCCTTACAAAACGCTCATTTACACTTGTAAACTCACATTTTTCATCTTGACCTGACGTTGTTCAGGGGCAATCTAAGTAGTTACGCTGTGTTTAACTGCACTGGCCACAACCTGAGGTCAAGCAGATTGCTGAGTTGCGCCAATAACAACTAAGAAAATCACGTGGCTCATGCTATCCCCTACCCGGTTCCGCGGCAGCGCCAGCTAAACAGGTTATTGATAAATACTCAGGCGAGCACAAGACAAGAAAAAAATGGCGATCAATCACCCGGTACACGGTAGAGCATGAACATCATAAGTCGATGATAAACCCAGGCTCACGCCACCAGAGGTGTTTTTCAGCAATTGGGTAATAATATCTGAGAAAATGGTTGGATTCATCCAGGTACCGCGCGAAGATTTTGCTGATACGACCACGTAGGATACCCGCAAAAGTTTCACTCACCCGTCTTCCCACGGCCTTTTGACCGCCATCTCCGCCCGCGCCAGGCGGCTCGGGCAGCGCCCATCAGCTGTGACACGCCGGTTTATTTGGCCGGAAAGCCCTTATTAACCTGATCCCAGGCAAACGCACAGTCGAGCTCGGCGCGGACGCTCTTGATCCCATTGAGCCCTTCGTTCACGATCACAGCCAAGGGGGCTCTGCGGCCCAGACGCGGCTGCGGCTTTTGTAACCAGTTTTTACCGGCTTGGCGACTATGCGGATAAGCCGTACGTAACCCTTCCGAAATCCCAACGAGATGTTCAATTTTTTCGTCCAGTGCAGGGTCTTCAGGAAATGGTGTGGTGCGACGGTACCGCTCGATGTGGCGTACCGACACACCCTTAATCTCCAGGACGTTCACAATATCTCGTGGTGACAGACCCCAGTCCATTAGCAGATTCATAATACTGCGTGTCAGTTCAAGCCGATAGCCAGCGTCAAGTTCATCCATCATTTTTCCTCTTTATCGGTCGCATCCTGCTTGGGATGACTGAAAGAAACGACATTGCTGGTGCGTGGTTCATCGGCATATCGCGGACGCTCTTTCACTTCAATACCGAGGCCGTCCGCCAGTTCACGCTCCCGTTCAGAGATCATCTTCAGACATTGCCGAATGTCCTCAACCGTATCGTCAGCAATCAAGCGACTCAATCCAGGCGTAGACGGCGTGGTGTCGCGGACAACCTTGCCCAAGGTTTTGCGCATCATAATCATAATGCGCTGCTCAGCTCTTAACTCATCACTCATAATGTCTTACGTTTGAGACCCACAGGTGCGTCAGGCTGGATCTCCAGCTTCGCTACTAGGCGTTGCAATGCCCCCTGCAGCGCCTCTTCTAGGGTGGGGTGATAGAAAGGTAGATTCAGCGTATCGAATACTGTGAGATTTTGCTGTATTGCCCATGCTAGTAGATGCCCGAGGCCTTCCCCTTTGGCCGCAAACAGGGCACCGCCCAACAGACGGCCCGTTTGCTTGTGTGCGTAGACACGTATTACGCCCTTGTTCTTTGCCATGATCAGCGCACGTCCCACCGGCCCCATAGGCATCTCCGCAGCCACCACATCGGGATCGGCTTCCAGAGCTGACCAACAGCGCCCTACATTAACAATATTTGGCTCACAAAAGGTAATTGCCAGCATAGTTTTGCGGATAAACCGCTCTGCACTGCCGCGCGCGGCATTGTACCCCGCGATACGCCCCTCATCGCCGGCCTCATGCAGAATGGGTGCGTCGCCATCGACATCGCCTGCGATATAAATATGCGAATCCCCCACCTGCATGGTTTCAGGATCATACGTGGGCAAACCACGCGCATCCAATGGCACCCCGGCGTTTTCTAACTTGAGATGATCGAGGTAAGGGCGGCGCCCCATGCTGACCAGCACCTTCTCCACCGTAACCGACTGCTCTCCCGCTGAGACGCGCAGCAGCCCGTCTTCTCCCGCTTCGATTTCGGCAGGATGGCCCAGCCACAGTGGGAATTCCTCACCAATCACACTAATGGCTTCAGCATTCACCACCGGGTCGGTCAGACCGCTGATACGCTCGAGTGTATCGATACCCGTCACATCGATGCCCAATCTCGCCAAAGCCTGCCCCAGCTCCAAACCAATGACTCCCAAGCCAATCACGGCCAGCGACTTCGGCAGAGTCTCAAGCTCGAAAAATTCATCGGTCGTCACTACACGATCACCGAAGGCTTTCCAAGCATCGGGAAAAATCGGCGTCGACCCAGCGGCAATGACAATGCGCTCTGCCTCGATTGTTTCGTCATTAACACGCAGCGTATGGGGGTCGACAAAGCTTGCATACCCTTCGATCAACTCATCACCCATATTGTCGGTCGAGCCCTGCAATACCCGATCGACAAAAATATCCCTCAGATCCTGCACATGTTCCATGACGCCTGGCAAATCAATGCTAAGATTTTCACCACCCAAAATATGGTGGCGCTTGAGTATCTTGCGTCGATGAAAATCCTCAGCGACTTGGATCAGGGCTTTCGATGGCATGCAGCCAACCCGGGCGCACGTGGTGCCCAAGTGGCCACCATTGATCAGAACGAAGTCTTTCCCGGCTTGTTTGATCTGCGACATGGCGGTCAGACCCGCAGTCCCCGCTCCGATGATTGCGACCTCAACTTTTCTCGTCATGCGTGAATGTTTCCTCGGAAATTAAAAAGTGTTAGCGTGAGCGCCATCTAATTTTTATGAGCGCGCCACCATGATACTGACTGTTTACGTAGATGATGTCACCCTACCGATCAAAGTCCCCGAATTCGTCTTACAAGCAGGTAATGAACTGTTTGCAAAAATGGACGCAGACATGGACCGAGGCTGGCAAATGAGCCGCAGCTGGGTGGACAATCCAGACCTCGAGCAACGCTGTCAAATCGTCGCCGACCGCCTGCTTGGCGCCATCGAGAACGAAAATCAAAAACTGGCCGCCATGATGGCGGGCTACATTCTTGCACGTGCGCCCAATGTCAAAGCGGTGCAGATTGCAACCAACGGTGAGATGCAGGAAACCGAACTGTTGACCAAAGACGACCTGATTTTCTGAAACCCTGAGCCAACTTCTGCCATAGCGCAAAGCGCGGCCACTACGGTAAAGCCCTATCGGCTCATTTTTCCGCTCGTTATCTTTGAATAGGAGAGCAGAACGGTTCACCTCAAATGAGCAAAAATGCACTCAAAATAGCTTTCCCTCGCGAAGGCCATAATTCTTGGACAGCCTCCGGGAGGCCGTCGGACACACCTGCTCAGATTACGCGAATACAATCCACGTTGTCGCAATGTATTTGACGCCCGCTTCCAGGGTCACGGCGCGATGTTCATGCGTCCAGAAAGGCGGAAACAGGATCAAACTGCCTTGCTCGGGCGTGATACTCAAATCCTGGTACAAAAACTCGGTCTGCCCGCCTGGCCCTGGCACGTTATTCAAATACCAAAGCGCCACAAGTTGTCGCTGGCTGAAATCATGGCTGCCACCATCGATGTGCCAGTGGTAATGCTCTCCAGGCAGATAACGCTGCATCTGATACCCGATATCTTTGAACGGCCCCTTAAAATAAGGATAGGTTTCGCGGAACTCGAGCATGGCCTCAGCGATCGAGCGGAATAAAGCCCGATCATAAGGCTTCCAATGAGGTTTTCCCGAAACCACGAGATCCATGGTTTTCTTGACGCTCATATCCTCGCTCGCCAACTGACCGATCCGGCCCGGATGCTGCTCGTCGGGTGTGGCCTCAAATTTCTCGATCATTGCATCGCAGATTTCTGGGCTCAATGCGTTACGCTTGCGAAAGACAAAACTCTGCGGCGCTACCTCTTGGATGGTTTTTAGCGGAGCAGGATTGATTGGACTATGCGCCATACCGACAACCTATGTTGTACACCTGCGCTCAATTCTCCTTGACCAGGCGCTGTTTATCAACCAGCTCAGAGACCGCGCGGGCCAGGCCATCAGGTTGCAGCGCCACCAGAGACAAAGCCTCGCGCATCACCGCATGCCAATGTCGCTGGCTGCGAGTAACGGCTTGCTCTAATGACTGCAGGCCACTCGGGGCGGCAACCCAGTCCTGATACGCGCCATACAATCCAGGATCCAGATCCCGACGCATCGAACTGTACGTGGCGAAATAGAAGTGCAGGGTTTGCGCCTGCTGCTTTTCAACCAAGTGCGGCAGGGTTTCCAAAGCATCAGCTAAATTGTCGCGTATCGCCCGCAATTGCAACTCGGCCCGAGTGCCGGAAACAGCCATTAACAAAGCCTGCCAATCCTGCTCAATCCCCTGACCCGCCGCCACTTCACCTACCTCGTGCAGCAACAGGGTTTCGATCTGATCGTCTACCAATTGATCCAAAGCCCCTTCGAGATCTTCATCCAAAGGATAATGCGCCAGCGCTCTGCCCATGGCATTGTCGATACGATTCCAGCGCCATTCCTGCACGCGCTCCCAGATCATACGTCGCAAGGATTCTTTACGAACGAAAATCGTAGTACCGCGTGTCATTGCGGGGGGTGAAGTCAAATCCCTGGCGTATTCACGCCCAGAAATCAAAACAGTATAGTCGTGATGCTGGTGGTGCTCGAGCAATTCGCCAAGAAAGAAGTGTGGCGCAGACTTTCGGCCCAATCCCCCACTGTAGATATACCCTTCGGGCAAAAGCGTTTGATTGACTGCCTCGTTGGCAAATGGATCCAGTAATCCCGACGCAAAAGGGAGTGCCTCAAAGTCGCTGTCTTCTAGCGTTTCCCACACGGCTTCACGCGCTCGCACCCATTGACCCACCTCGTCATTGGTCAGCGGCGCATCGTATTCCAGGCCCTGTTCCCAGCGATAGAGCTCACGCATCTTCATGAGGTAGGTGCATAAGGTATAGTCCCCCGCATGCTGCGCGTCGGCAATATGACAATTGTGCTGAACCGTCGCTTTCAAGCGGTTAAAATCGAGTACCATAGTCAAACCCTCCGTCCAATACCTTACCACGGCGCTAAGTTTATGCCAGAAAACCTTTGAAATGCTAACTTACGCTGCGCGCAGCAGACAGCTGCTTACGTGGTGATTGACACCCTTAAAACTGCAAGGTAATCGCATGGCAATCAGACTCAAAACAAAATGGCATGATAAAGAACGGGAACGCAGCGTCGAGGAAATCGGTGGCGCCTTGGCATTCACCATCTGGCGGCTTGGTATGGAAGGAGTGTTACACCTGGAAAATGAGAACTTTCAAACCGATACGCAATCGCAGCGCATGGATATTGCCATGGAATTTGTGATTTTTCTGCTACACACCGTGGATCGCATGGCGCATGACCGCCTGACCGACGAGGAACGCGCCGGTTTGATTATTGCAACTGCTAAAAAGCTCGCAACCTTTTTACAGGAAAATCGGGAAAGTATCGGCCAAATGGAAGATCACCGCCCTGCATTTATAGCCCTGATGAACCAACGCATGGATGATTACGCAGCATGCAGTTACGCAGAACCAGAAGGTCCTGGCTTTTCCATGCGTCGCACCTTTGGCAATCATGTGACTGGCGTCATGGGCGAACGGGATCGAAAATGGGTGACAGACTATGTCATGGATATCGAAACCCCTGAAGCAATGAAAACCCTCAAGCGCGCAGTCCGCTCTCTGTTGGGTTGGGACCTGCCTTAGGATGCACCCGAGACGCCCACGTACCTGAGGGTAGACGCCTAACAGGCTGTTGAAAAACTCTCAGCTGGCACGATCCAGCGTTAATTGTGGCTCAAAATGCTCATTGACTGCGTGTAAACTGCGCTTTTTCTCCAGA
>JANTGD010000187.1 GCA_024763135.1 Thiotrichales bacterium
TGGGCGCAAAAAAGACGCGTAAGATATTGGTGTGCATGGTGAATCGGAAAAACTCGTGGTCACCTTATTGGTGATGAGAGTTTTTTCTGATTTGCCATGCACACCAAGAACTTGCGTGGACTTTTGTGATCCAACTGAGGTTTTTAGGTTGAATTAAGGAAGGGGGCGTCTGCAACTGGCGGTGTCAATAACTGTTGCCGGCAAGGTATTGCAGTAGCTGAGTCTCCACCTTGTGTGTAGGTTTACAGCTGCGTGTGGGTTTTGTGCCGGGGGTCGCGCGGGGGGAGGTGACAGTGGAAAACCCGCCGGAATTAAACTTCCAAATATCCGGATTGCAAGAGACGGTATAGTCCGTTTCCACACTCACCTGTGTCCGTTCTGCGGTGACAGGCTGCAACTGAATTTTCACCAGGCCGTTGAGCTGGGGCTTGTTATAGGTTTGCATATAGTCAGTGTACGCGCCGCTAAAAATAGAATGCCCGTCGGTCTCCCGATAACGTCCACAGTCAACAAAGTCCTGGATGCGGTCACTCTGGAATGCCACACGAATCACGCCTTCGTCAGCATCTTCTGAAATTTGTTCGATGGTATAGCCGGGTGCGTCGAAGTAGCTGAGGATCTTCTGCCAAGCATCTCTCACACTACTTTTCAGAGTAATGCGATAGGGATGCCCGCTGGCTTCATTGGCCAGAGGGGGTTGATAACGAGGCGTCACACACCCCGAGAGTAGTAATACACAGCAGCACAGGAGAGTGATTAAAGAGTGCGTTTTCATAGCAATGGATGTCGATCGTAAGCCCAGGGTTAAGGGGATGATCACACACTTTGTATGCACGATTCCAAAACTGGCACACATCTTTACACTTTCGTGGGTTGTGATAACTAATGAAGTATTATAGTAACCTTTTTAGATTATTATAATCCGTACTTAATGTTATGTATGAAGATAGTACAAGCGCTTGAAAGTGGTGGGTACTCGTAATTCCCCTATATTGTGTAAGAATTACTGGCAATTTTGGAGCTAGTCCTTTAGGATTAACTCGTCACCATGATTCTTCAATCACCCCCAATGGTGACAAGACCCCACTAGGCCCCGTTTCGACGGGGCCGTTTTTTTGTACCCGATTACTTATCGATTCAGTGCTTCTGCGGGTGCAATCGGGTCACCTGCGACTCAAACGCGCCATCCTGCAAAACTGTCTTGACGTGATCACCCCGCGCGAGCTGTGCCACGTTAGTAACGACCGTTCCATCCTCAAGCATCGCAAAACAGTAACCCCGCTTTAAGGTGCGCTGAGGACTCAGGGCGAGCAAGGATGCATTGAGCGCAGTTAAGTGCGCTGTTTTCTGGCTGATGGTCTCTTCTATCAGGTGGCGTAGCGCTTGTTCCCGATCGATCAGGTGTTGTCGGGCAAGCGTGAGAGACTGCGATAAATCCATGTGTCTGAGGTGTTGCGCCGCATGTTGGTAAGCGTGTCGTTGTGATTGCAATTTAGCGGTGAACAGGGTGGTGACGCGAGTGGATAGATAGTCCAACTGTAGTTGCTGTTGCTCAAGCATGGCGGCGGGATGGAAACTGAGCAGGTGTCTCGTCCGCCACTGCAATTGCTCCCGATACTGCGCCAGTATGCGCCCCATGTTTTGCATGAGTTGTTGGGTGAGCGTCAGAACCAGGGTTTTGAGTTCAGCTTGATCGGGAGAAACCAGTTCCGCAGCAGCAGAGGGCGTAGGCGCGCGGAGATCTGCAACAAAGTCTGCAATGGCAGTGTCGGTTTCGTGTCCGACTGCAGAGATAATGGGTAACTCGCTGGCATAGATGGCGCGCGCTACCTGTTCTTCATTGAAGGCCCACAAATCTTCGATCGATCCGCCACCGCGACCAACAATCAGTAGTTCCACTTCTTTGCGCTCATTGGCGGTAGCGATTGCCGCTGCGATCTCTGTAGCGGCTTGTTCTCCCTGTACCAGAGCAGGGTAGACGATGACTTCCGCCATTGGAAATCGTCGCGCCAGCACCTTGAGGATATCTCTGATTGCGGCGCCCGTGGAGGATGTGACGATGCCAATTCGGGTGGGAAAATCTGGCAATGGCTGCTTGTGGGTCTCATCGAACAGTCCTTCTACCGCCAAACGCTGTTTGAGACGCTCGAATTCGAGCAGTAACCTCCCCGCGCCGGCCGGTGTCATTTCTTCGACGATCAATTGATACTCACCACGCGCTTCAAACAAGCTGACCTTGCCACGCAGGTAAACATAGTCCCCCTGTTGTGGTTGAAAGCGGACGCTGAAGTTGCGGTTGCGGAACATGGCACAGCGGATTTGTGCTTGTGCGTCTTTCAGTGTGAAATACCAGTGCCCGGAGGCCGGTCTTGCGAGGCTGGAGATCTCGCCCTCAATCTGAATATCCGCCAGCTTGCTTTCCAGGAGTCCACGTGCAATACGGTTAAGTTCGGAGACGGTGAAGATTTTTTCAAACAGCATGGTAATGGATATGTACTGCCAAAAAAGAGAAAAGCCGGCAAGCCGGCTTTTCTTTACAGGTCGTGCATCTTAAGCCTACAGGTCAAGTTGCATCGAGGTATGCAGATCGCGTTGCTTAGAAGCGCGGTCCCGCGTCTTTCTGATCTTCATACTGTTGGACGCCAGCCTCGGCCTCAAACTTCGCTTTTTCCGCCAGCTTGATCGCTTCGTCAGCTTTGCCTTCCGCCGCCAGCTTTTCCGCCTTCTTGATCATTTTGCTGACGCCTGTAAACTCATGGCCTACAGCGTGCGCTTTGGCCTGCGCTTCTTTTGCAGCGGCAATTGCAGCCGTCGCTGTACCCGCGCTCTTGGTTTCTCCGCTGGTTGCACAAGCAGTGCCCAAAACAGCAGTGAGCACAATAGTGGCGGCAAACAAGATTTTTTTCATCATCAAAACCTCTGATTTTTTGTTGCAATAGGTCGTGGAGGTAGGATCGTTTTCCAGCACCTCCGGGGCGTTGTCAATCAGGCAGGAATGGTACCTGAGCCTCTGTCAATTCACTACGGTTAAACTTAGTAATAACCCTTTAGAGATAGGGCAGCTTCTGATCTTAATAAGCCGTGAGATCTGTAGTGAGGTTCAGTCCTGCACAAGTCTACCCCCAGGCATTTGCGGAGACGCAATGCAAGTTTCTGCGATGCACTGGGTTTTGGGGTACAATCACGCGCTTTCTCACTTTAGCTCAAGGTGTAATGTCTATGCGGATTATTCAAGAAGCGTTGACCTTTGACGACGTATTACTAACGCCTGCCCACTCACTCGTTTTGCCAAAAGACGTGAGCCTGAGTACTCGTCTGACGCGCGAGATAGAATTGAATATCCCCCTGATGTCGGCCGCGATGGATACGGTCACCGAAGCACGCCTGGCCATCACCATGGCACAGGAAGGTGGTATTGGCATTATTCACAAAAACATGTCACCGCAGCACCAGGCGGACGAAGTCCGCAAGGTTAAAAAATACGAGAGTGGCGTCATCAAAGATCCGTTGACCGTCGCGCCGTCGCAATCGATCAGGGAAGTGCTCGAAATTACCCGGGCGCACAATATCTCGGGGCTTCCCGTGGTTGAAGGTGAAGAGCTGGTGGGTATTGTGACTGCCCGGGATATGCGCTTTGAAACACAGCTGGACGATCCGGTGTCGAAGATCATGACCCCCAAGGAACGCCTGGTGACTGTGCGCGAGGGTGCGAGTAAAGGCGAAGTCCGTAAACTCCTGCATCAACACCGTATCGAAAAAGTACTGGTGGTAAATGACGCCTTTCAATTACGCGGTTTGATTACGGTCAAAGATATTCAAAAATCATCCGATTTCCCGAATGCATGCAAAGACAGCCAAGGCAGGCTACGCGCAGGGGCAGCCGTGGGCGCGGGCAGTGGCACCGAGGAGCGTGTAGCTGCACTCGTTGAAGCAGGTGTGGATGTGATTGTTGTAGATACGGCGCATGGCCATTCCCAGGGTGTGTTGGACCGCGTGGCCTGGGTCAAACAACATTATCCGGATATCCAGGTCATCGGTGGCAATATCGCAACCGGACAAGCAGCACTGGATTTGGTCAATGCCGGTGCGGATGGCATCAAGGTTGGGATTGGACCGGGTTCGATCTGCACCACCCGCGTGGTTGCGGGGGTGGGCGTACCGCAAATTACTGCAGTGAGTAACGTTGCCATTGCGCTGGAAGGTACCGGTGTGCCCTTAATCGCCGATGGTGGTATCCGCTACTCCGGCGACGTAGCCAAAGCCCTGGCCGCGGGCGCCTATTGCGTGATGCTTGGCAGTATGTTTGCGGGTACCGAGGAAGCTCCGGGTGAGGTCGAACTTTTTCAGGGGCGGTCTTATAAATCGTATCGGGGGATGGGCTCATTGGGCGCCATGGCGAAGGGGTCGAGTGATCGCTATTTCCAAGATAGTGAGAATGCGGTGGATAAACTCGTTCCCGAAGGTATCGAAGGTCGCGTACCTTACAAAGGCCCATTAACGGCGATTATTCATCAGCTCATGGGAGGTGTCCGCGCGAGCATGGGTTACGTGGGCTGTGCAAGTATCCACGAAATGCGCGAAAAACCGGAATTTGTCCGGGTAACGTCGGCGGGGATGAAGGAAAGCCATGTGCACGATGTTTCGATCACCAAAGAAGCACCCAACTATCGTATCGACTGATCCATCGGTCTCTACAGGCTTATGACAACGTTATGGACGATTGCAAAGCAAGCGGCGGCGCAAACTGCTCCATGGCTGCGTCTTTTAACCTAAAAACCTCAGTTGGGCGCAAAAAAGACGCGTAAGATATTGGTGTGGATGGTGAATCGGAAAAACTCGTGGTCACCTTATTGGCGATTAGAGGTTTTTCTGATTTGCCAGGTGCACCAAGAGCTTGCGTGGACTTTTGTGATCCAACTGAGGTTTTTAGGTTTAAGCCCATGTTCAATGCCGGCTCTGTAACGGCGAAGACTTTTTAATCTCCCCTTAGCACATCGTCTAGCTTAAAATAACGGACTCAGCGCTTTTGTGATGCTGCGCATCAAGGCGCAGTGCGCGGGCATGGCAGCGTCCTTGGCAAGCACTGTAACGCACAGGTGCGGTATCACAGAAGGGTCCGAAGGGTTGCCCTGTCTGTATCCCTGGTGTTGTTGCACGTCTTGAAAAGGGAATAACCATTCCCTGCGAAGTGCACCTAACCAGGAATGCAGACAGGACAACTGTATCCATCATTATTAATTGTACTAGTACAATGCAAAAACTAGCTCTGCAACTGCTGCGCATACTATGACCCACAATATTCACCACGATAAAATTCTGATACTCGATTTTGGCTCCCAGTACACTCAGCTGATCGCTCGCCGCGTGCGGGAGATTGGCGTCTATTGCGAAATCTATCCTTGGGATGTCGACCCGCTTGCGATCAAGGCGTTTGGGCCGAAGGGCATTATTCTTTCCGGTGGCCCCGAATCAGTCACCACTGAGACGCCACCGGCCGCAGATGAGGTGGTTTTTTCCCTGGGCGTCCCAGTCCTTGGTATTTGTTATGGCATGCAGACGATGGCTGCGCAACTGGGCGGCGAGGTCGTCAATGCAGCTACCCACGAATACGGTTTCGCCCAGGTTCGGGCGCGCGGCCACACTGAGTTATTGCGTGATATCCAGGATGAGGTCAATGCGGCAGGACACGGTCTGTTGAATGTCTGGATGTCGCATGGCGATCGGGTTGAAGTGCTACCGCCGGGTTTCAAGCTCATGGCCAGCACTGAGAGTGCGCCAATTGCAGGCATGGCGGATGAATCGCGGCATTTCTATGGTGTCCAGTTCCATCCGGAAGTCACTCATACGAGCAAGGGGCGTGAAATTCTCGAGCGCTTTGTCCTCGATATTTGTGACTGTGAAGCGTTGTGGCGTCCCGGAAATATTATCCAGGACAGCATAGCGCACATTCGCGAACAGGTGGGGCAGGATGAAGTCATACTCGGCCTGTCTGGCGGTGTGGATTCATCCGTGGTTGCAGCCCTGCTGCACGAAGCCATCGGAGATCAACTGACCTGCGTCTTTGTCGATACAGGCCTATTGCGACTCCATGAAGGCGATCAGGTTATGGAGACTTTTGCCGAACACATGGGGGTGCGTGTACTCCGCATCAATGCAGCAGAACGATTTTTTACTGCATTGCAGGGGGTGACCGACCCGGAACACAAACGCAAGATAATCGGTAATCTTTTTATCGAAATCTTTGAAGAACAAGCAGGCAAGCTGGGCAGTGCCAAATGGCTTGCGCAGGGTACGATTTACCCTGATGTGATCGAGTCAGCTGGTGGTAAAACGGGTAAGGCTCATGTCATCAAGTCGCATCATAATGTGGGTGGCTTACCGGAAGAAATGAACCTCTCCCTGCTCGAACCTTTGCGCGAACTCTTTAAAGATGAGGTGAGAAAAATCGGGGTCGAGCTTGGATTGCCCGCAGAAATGGTCTATCGCCATCCCTTTCCAGGTCCTGGTTTAGGTGTACGAATTTTAGGTGAAGTTCGCCAGAGCTACGCAGACTTATTGCGCCTGGCCGATGACATCTTTATCAGCGAACTGCGCCAACATGACCTGTATGATCAAGTCTCCCAGGCATTTGCCGTTTTCCTACCGGTAAAATCGGTTGGCGTTACCGGCGACGGCCGCCGCTACGACTACGTCATCGCACTCAGAGCCGTAGAAACCGTCGATTTTATGACCGCACGCTGGGCACATCTTCCCTATGAATTTCTAGATCTCGTATCGCGCCGCATTATCAACGAAGTCAACGGCATCTCCCGAGTAACCTACGATATATCGGGCAAGCCGCCGGCTACGATTGAGTGGGAGTGACTGGCACTGGCAGGCAATGTCTGGCACTGGCTGGCATTTCACCTTTTTTCTGATTGTTCAAACAGGGAGAAAATAGGTGATGATATCCATTTCCTTGTGCGGGATGCCGATAATATCGATGCCTTTCTCTCCAATCATGTAGAAGACAACATGTTCGCCTTGAGGGAAACTGA
>JANTGD010000188.1 GCA_024763135.1 Thiotrichales bacterium
CTCATCACCAATAAGGTGACCACGAGTTTTTCCGATTCACCATGCACACCAATATCTTACGCGTCTTTTTTGCGCCCAACTGAGGTTTTTAGGATTATGGATTGTCTTAGTCATTCGGAGCGGCGCTGGTGAGCGCAGCATTACCGAGAAGATGGGCGGGATTTGAGCAATAGCGGGAGTGATGGCCAGATCAAGGCGCTGGAAAGCAGAGGCAACCAGTCTGCGGCAGAGATAGGGAGTTCGGCGCCGACGCCCCAGGTCCATAGCAGAATCAGGCGATACACGCTCAGTATCCCGGTCACGAGTAATAGTTGAAGTAAGGGGGCCATCATTCGAATCTGTGGATGCAAACGCACGCCCAAATAAGTCATGATGACCAAAGCGAGGGCATGTTGTCCGAGCAAACTGCCGGAGAAAAGATCCAGGAGGATGCCCAGTACCCAGCTGGTGGCAATATTCACACGTTGGGGTTGGTGCAAGTTCCAGTACAACAGCACCATGGCAACCCAGTCGGGGGCAAATGGCTGCAGCGACTGAGGCAGTCGCGGCAACATCAGCAACAGCGCCGCGCCCAGTGACAGCAGAATCCGTCCCCGTTGTGTCAGGTGCATCAGTGACCAGGAGCGGCGGTATCGTGCGACGGTACAGCCGGGTTGACCAGTAGCACTTCCCGGCTACGATCGAGTTCCGCTAATGGGCGCGCCATGATTTGGGCAAAAGGCGAGCTGTCCAAGCGCTGCACCTGCGTTACCACGGCCACGGGATAGTTGGCGGGATAGCGTCCTGCGAGTCCCGAGGTGGAGAGTTGATCGCCAACCTGTATATCTGCGGTAATCGGCACATACAATAATTTGAGCTCGGTGGGGTAGCCCGTCCCGGATAGAATTGCGCGGAGGTGGTTGCGGGCCACTTGTACTGGCAGCGCGTAGTCGGGATCAGAGATTAAAATGGCTTCGGCATGGAAAGGATAGACGCGCACAACCTGCCCCATGACCCCATGTCGATCAAGGACTGGCATATCGGGCAGAATACCCGCGCGCCGTCCTTTGTTGAGAACGACGCGTTGTTGAAAGGGGTTCATAGACACCGCCATCAGATGTGCGGTCGTAAACTCATTTTCGAGTGCACGGGTGGAATGCAAGAGGTCACGAAGTTCCTGGTTTTCGGTTTGCAGGTTGCGCAGGCGTTGAAGTTGTGAGGCCAGGAGCAGATTTTCCGCGCGCAACTGGCGGTTTTCAGTGAGCAGTTGGTCGCGTGCCTGCAAACTGCTTTGCATCCAGTGACCCAGTCGAGAAGGGAGATCGACGACGACCTGCAAGGGATACAGCGCACTCGCCAAGGTATGCCGCAGGGGTTCCAGGCGAGTGGTCCGTTGGTCGAAAAACATCAGCACCACCGACAAGGTGACAAAAAAAAGGAGTCGCACCGTCGGCCGGTTGTTGTGCAGAAAAAGTGATGCCTTCACGGGAGGTATCCAGACGCGGTTAGGCTGAGCGCGACAAGATTACTCTGTCGCGAGAAACTCGGGCCCGCGCTCATCGATCATCTCGAGAATCCGTCCGCCGCCCCGGACCACGCAGGTCAGGGGGTCATCGGCCACCATGACATGAATGCCGGTTTCTTCGGAAATAAGTTTGTCGAGGTCGCGTAATAATGCGCCGCCACCGGTGAGCACGATGCCCCGATCTGCAATATCGGAAGCCAGCTCTGGTGGGGTGCGCTCGAGTGCCGATTTAACCGCACTGACAATGCCATACAACGATTCCTGGAGAGACTCCAGCACCTCATTACTATTGATGGTGAACGTGCGGGGCACCCCTTCAGACAGATTGCGGCCGCGCACCTCGATTTCCAGCAAATCCTTGCCAGGATAGGCAGAGCCTATTTCATGTTTGATGCGTTCTGCAGTGGCTTCGCCAATGAGGATGCCATAGTTACGACGGATATAGTTGATGATGGCTTCATCAAATCGATCTCCGCCGATACGCACGGAATCGGAGTAGACAATACCGTTGAGTGACATGACCGCAACCTCCGAAGTTCCACCCCCAATATCCAGCACCATCGAGCCGACGGCGGCATCGATCGGAATGCCGGCACCGATCGCGGCCGCCATGGGTTCCTCGATCAGATAGACTTTCCGCGCACCCGCACCCGCAGCAGACTCGCGGATGGCGCGCCGCTCTACCTGGGTGGCGCCGCAGGGCACGCAGACCAGAACGCGGGGGCTGGGGCGGAGCAGACTGCTGCGGTGTACTTTGCGGATAAAATATTGCAGCATTTTTTCCGTTGTCGTGAAATCAGCAATCACGCCATCTTTCAAGGGGCGGATGGCGACAATGTTCTCGGGGGTCCGGCCGAGCATTTGTTTGGCCGAGCTGCCCACCGCTTCGATCGATCGTGGTCCCCCCGGGCCGCGGTCCATACGGATCGAGACGACCGATGGTTCATCGAGGACGATGCCTTTGCCGCGCATGTAGATAAGGGTATTTGCCGTGCCCAGGTCGATTGACAGGTCATTAGAAAACATCCCAAACAGTGATCTGAGCATGAGTCGTTCTGTGTCCCTATAGTTTTCTGTGTCTCACGCGAAGGCCGGCGTGAGTCTCTGGTCGATAAAAAAGGCGTTATTATTGTAGTTGAGCGAGCGATCCTCAAGCGTTTTTATAGGTGGGTGTGCAGTGTGGACCAGGACTTGCGAACGAGATCATGCTAAACGCAGGCGTTTCAAGGCGTCAGGTGATGTTGGGTTGGATCTCAACAGCCTTGCGGTTCTGTGCTATCTTGCCGGCCTCTAACTAGCCCAGGCTGAGAATTGATATGTCATTGGATATTGAGCAGGTAGAAAAGATTGCTTGGTTGGCGCGTCTGCAAATTGAAGCAGAGGCAAAAGCCGACTATGCCCGGAACCTGTCGGATATTTTGGATTTTGTCGAACAACTGAGTCGCATCGATACCACTGGGGTAACGCCTATGGCGCATCCGCAGGATTTACCGCAGCGCCTGCGTGCGGATGAGGTGACAGAGTCCGATCAACGTGAGTTGTTTCAGCAGGTAGCGCCTGCAGTAGAAAACGGACTTTATCTGGTGCCCAAAGTCATTGAATGAATGTTCATACCGGACCACTTGCATTCTAAATCGATCAGGATTGAATCAATATGCACAAAATGACACTCGCGCAACTTGCACGCGGCTTGCACGACGGCGAGTTTTCCAGCCTCGAACTGACCGAGCATTTTCTCAAACGTATCGAACAATACGATGAGCAGCTCAATAGTTTTATTACGGTAACCGGGGAAACGGCACGTGAGGCCGCCAAGGCCGCCGATGCACGCCGTGCGCAGGGGCAGGCCGGTCTGCTGACGGGCTTGCCACTTGCGCATAAAGACATCTTCAATACCCGTGGGGTAAAAACCAGCTGCGGTTCGCGTATGTTGGACAACTATATCGCGCCCTACGATGCGACTGTCGTTGAAAAAATGCGTGAGGCGGGTTTTGTGATGCTTGGCAAAACCAATATGGACGAGTTCGCAATGGGCTCATCCAATGAAACCAGTTTTTATGGTCCCGTGCGCAATCCATGGCATTTAGAGTATGTGCCCGGGGGCTCGTCCGGAGGCTCGGCCGCAGCAGTGGCTGCGCGTCTGGCGCCTGCTGCGACGGGAACCGATACGGGGGGCTCTATCCGGCAACCCGCGGCATTATGCGGGGTGACAGGGCTTAAGCCGACCTATGGCCGGGTTTCGCGCTGGGGCATGATTGCGTTTGCATCCAGCCTCGATCAAGGGGGTGTGTTTGGGGCCAGTGCGGAGGATTGCGCGCTCCTTTTGGGCAGCATGGCGGGGTTTGACGAACGTGATTCCACGAGTATCGACCGCACCGTAGAGGATTACCAAAGCAGTCTCGAGAATACGCTCGAGGGTTTGCGGATCGGTTTGCCTAAAGAGTATTTCGCGGCAGGACTTGATGCGGGCGTGGCTGAGCGTGTGCATGCGGCCATCAGACACTACGAAACGCTGGGTGCGGAGATTCGCGATATTTCATTGCCCAACAGCCAGTTGGCAGCACCTGTTTACTACGTGGTAGCGCCGGCTGAGTGCTCCTCCAATCTTTCGCGTTTTGATGGGGTGCGCTTTGGGCATCGCTGTGAGGATCCTAAAGACCTGGTCGACATGTATATGCGCTCACGTGGCGAGGGTTTTGGCGACGAAGTCAAGCGCCGTATTATGGTGGGCACTTATGCGTTATCCGCAGGTTATTACGATGCCTATTACCTGAAGGCGCAGCAGGTCAGGCGCCTGATCAGTAACGATTTTGCAGCGGCTTTTGATGAGGTCGACGTGATTATGGGCCCGACTGCGCCGAGTCCGGCGTTCAAAATTGGCGAGAAATCCGACGATCCCATTGAGATGTATCTTTCAGATATCTATACGATTGCAGTGAATTTGGCCGGGTTACCGGGGATGTCCATACCTGTGGGTGAGGTGGATGGCTTGCCGGTGGGATTGCAGTTGATTGGAAACTACTGGTCCGAGGCGCGCTTACTGAATATTGCGCACCGTTATCAGCAGGATACCGATTGGCACCTGCGCATGCCGGATGTTTTCGTATGATGCAGGAGGCGCTAATGACTAACACATCCGTCAGACAGGGTTGAACGAGATGGAATGGGAAACCGTAATCGGCCTGGAGATCCATGCTCAATTGGCCACCAAAAGTAAAATTTTCTCGGGTGCTTCGACTGCCTACGGTGCGGAACCGAATACCCAGGCTTGCGCAGTGGACCTGGGATTACCCGGGGTGCTGCCCGTACTCAATGCGGAAGTGGTGCGTATGGCTACCGCCTTTGGCTTGGCAGTCGATGCAGAGGTTGCGCCGCGTTCGGTATTTGCACGTAAAAATTATTTTTATCCGGATTTGCCCAAAGGTTACCAGATTAGCCAGTACGAGTTACCCATCGTCAAAACCGGCAAACTGATCATCGCTCTGGAAAACGGCGAAGAAAAAGAGATCGGTATTACCCGCGCGCATCTTGAAGAAGACGCAGGCAAGTCTTTGCATGAAGATTTCGCGGGAATGACGGGTATCGACCTGAATCGTGCAGGTACACCTTTATTGGAGATTGTCTCTGAACCGGATATGCGTTCCGCCAAGGAAGCGGTCGCGTACATGAAAAAGATTCACACGCTGGTTCAGTATCTTGGTATATGCGATGGCAATATGCAGGAAGGTTCGTTTCGCTGTGATGCCAATGTGTCTGTGCGGCCCAGGGGTGAATTGGCGCTTGGTACGCGGACCGAGATCAAGAATCTTAATTCTTTTCGCTTTATCGAGCGTGCGATCGCCTTTGAAGTCGAGCGCCAGATCGATCTGCTGGAAACCGGTGGTGAGGTTGTGCAGGAAACCCGGCTATACGATCCGGATCGCGATGAAACGCGCTCCATGCGCAGCAAAGAGGAAGCGAACGACTATCGCTATTTTCCGGATCCAGACCTATTGCCTGTGGAGATCAGCGCCGATTTTATCGAGAAGGTTCGCCTCGAATTACCCGAGCTTCCGGATATAAAACGACAACGTTTTGTCACCGAGTTAGGGCTGAGTGCCTACGATGCAGGGCTGCTGACGGCCAGTCGGGCATTGAGTGAATATTTCGAGGCAGTCCTGGCTGAGCTTGAAGGCGAAGCGAAACTGGTGGCCAATTGGGTCAGCGGTGAATTGTCGGGTCGTTTGCATAAAGAAGGCCTGGAGATTGCACAGTGCCCGGTGTCAGCGTCAGACCTGGCAGGGCTGTTGGCACGCGTGGTGGATGACACCATTTCGGGCAAGATCGCCAAAGAGGTCTTTGCTGCGATGTGGGCTGGAGAAGGCTCAGCCGATGAAATCATCGCAGCCAAAGGACTCAAGCAAATCACGGATACCGGTGCATTGGACGCGTTAATCGACGAGATTATCGCGGCTAACCCCAATCAGGCCGAACAGCTGCGTGCCGGTAAAGATAAATTGCTGGGGTATTTTGTCGGACAGGTGATGAAGGCAACCCAGGGTAAAGCAAACCCGGGTATGGTAAATCAGCTGCTCAAACAGAAGCTATTGGGCTCAGGAAAGCATGAGGGATCATCATGAAGGTATTAATGGTGCTCGCCCATCCCTACCAAAAAAGTTTTAATTACGCGATCAAGGACGCAATGCTGGCGGGTTTTGCCAAGGGTGGGCATGAAGTACGGCTGCGTGATCTCTATGTGGAAGGCTTTGATCCGGTGCTGGGCAGTGAAGAACTGGCGGCACTGCAAGCAGGGCGGATCTCTCCTGAGATTGAAAAAGAGCAGGCCTTGGTCAATTGGGCCGATGCTTTGGTGTTTATCTATCCTTTGTGGTGGTATGACCGGCCCGCAATACTCAAGGGTTGGTGTGATCGTGTGTTCACTTACGATTACGCGTTCACCTACGACCATAAGGGAAAGCAACAAGGTCTGCTGGGACACAAGCGTGCCGCTGTGGTGATTACCGCAGGGGGAAGTGAGGACGATTTCGAACGTCGTGGTATTAGCACAGAACAACTGACTTTTCCTATGACGCGCGGAACGCTTGCATTTTGCGGTATCGATCATGTGGATTCGCAGGTACTGTTTTCGGTGGGAGAAGTCGATGCCGATGATCGCCAAATGATGCTTCAGGAACTCAGCGCGTTTGCCGAACAGTTTTAAGGAAGCTCTGAGCAATTCGTAACACGGCAGATTAAGGCGCAAAATCGCCCACTTGTGCGTTGCGGATCTTCGCAATAGGCTGCTATTACCTGCGATCCGCGCCTTGAACGGGGCGATTTTTCACCACAATCTGCTCGCGCCAGAATGAATCTGAGCTTCCTTAACCCTAAAAACCTCAGTTGTGCGCAAAAAAGACGCGTAAGATATTGGTGTGCATGGTGAATCGGAAAAACTCGTGGTCACCTTATTGGTGATGAGAGGTTTTTCTGATTTGCCAGGT
>JANTGD010000189.1 GCA_024763135.1 Thiotrichales bacterium
CTCAGGTGAGTGCGAGACAAGGCAAAATCTGGAGAAAAAGCGCAGTTTACACGCAGTAAATGAGCATTTTGAGCCACAATTAACGCTGGATCCTGCCAGCTGAGAGTTTTTCAACAACCTGTTAGGGACCTCAGGCATCTCCCCTCTCGGCGCTGCCTGCCTTACCAAGGGAGCGACCATTGTCTACGGCAGGCGCCTTTCAGGCGATAGCCCAATGGTTGCGCTATTATAAAGAAAAAAGTCAACTCACTATTGAGTGAAACGCTCTGCTACGACCAGACAAGCATGGTTGATTTTGAAAACTGCATGCAGAAGTTTCCCGGGTTTTGGGTGACGTCATTCAGGGTATCAGCAAGATTCCTTAAGCTTTTGGAGCAAGACACTCGTCCGTAGTCGCTCCATTGTCGATGGGTACCGCGTAGTACTGTGTCGGGCACCCTCGGACCAACTCAGAGGTTCACTATGGCAACAATGCTCAATTTCCCTACCCCCTATGCAGGCAGTCTGCATGATCAGTGGAACACGGCAAAATTTCGCCGCAATCGTAGCGGATCCAATTGTCAGCGTTCTCTTATCTTTCGGTTGATCGTCTACGTTGTCTTGCTTGCGCCAAGTCTATTGCTCAACGCCTGTGGAGGGGGTGGATTCAGCGCGGAAAGCAGCGCGGAGCTGGTGCGGCTTGATGTTTCAGCAGGACGCCTGCAACCCGCTTTTGAACCGAGCCAACACAATTATGCTCTGATCGTTGACCCAACGACTGAGGCAATCACGGTGAGCCCTACAGCGGTCCATGATGCCGCATCGATCAAGGTCAATGGAGAGAGCGTACCCTCGTCGCTGCGTAGCGCTCCGGTACCCGTGATCAGTACACCGGCCAGCGTGACAATTGAAGTCGTCTCTCCTGACCAGCTGCGTACCACGCACTATGCATTGACAGTGATTCATCCGGGGCAGGAGGATTTACTCCCGGTGAGCGAGCCCCCCACCGGCGGTGATGCGCAGCCTGACGATTCAGTAGGAAGCGAACCGGGCGATGAGACGTCGGCATCACAGTCTGCCCGCCTCGCCAGCCTGGAGCTACACGGGGGGCAGATGGTCCAGGTCTTTGACGGCAATCTAAACAGCTACGATATTGTTGTCCCGGCGCTCAGCAGCCTGCTCGAGGTCAATGCCACGGCAGTGGATGCGGCGGCCTCCATCAGTATTGCCTCTGGGCAAACGGAGCAGGGGCATGCCAGCGCCCTCATCGAAACGCCGTTGGGCGCATCAGCATTCGCTATTCTTGTGACCAGTGGTGACCAGAAAAACCAGCAACGTTATGCATTTAACGTCCAGCGTGCTGCTACGCAGGCGTTCGGGGTACGCCAAGTGCTGAGTTCGTCCCAACCCATAACGGATGGGCAGTTTGGATTCAGTCAGGATATGTCTGGAAATTGGCTGGCGATTGGCGCGCCAACTGAAGCAGATTCTGCCGGTAAAAAAAGTCAGGCTGGGGGGGTCTATCTTTATCAGGCAGCGGGTGATCAGTGGATATTCCGGCAGCGTTTACAAGCCCCGGCACCCAAACGCGGCGAGCAGTTTGGGTACAGCGTTGCACTTGATGGACAGCAGCTCGCGATCGGTAGTTTTGGCGCGGATGAGGCAGCCCAAAATGGGGGTCGGGTGGACCTCTATGCGCTGCGCGAAGCCACTTGGACGCATCAGCAGGCGCTTGAACCCCCCCAACCGGGGGAGAATCATCGCTTTGGCTTCACACTTGCGCTCCACGACAATCTTCTGGCGATCGCAGAGTTGCGGAGCATTGAGGGTGCTGACCAGGGCGGGCGCGTCTACACCTATCGCTTTTCGGCTGCTCAGGGCTGGGCGCTCGAATCCACCATTATTACCAAAGGCGCCAGTGATCGCTTTGCCCAGCATGTGGCGCTCACCAGTGAGTATTTGGCAATCGGTACATTCGACTATGACGGCGAATGTAAACTCCCAGTGCAAGACCCTGGTGCTGTGATTGTCTACCAACGGCAAGCAGGGGGCTGGAGCCCCGCAGCGACATTGACCGCGTCTAATGCCGATGGCGCAGATCGTTTTGGATTCAGCCTGACACTGTCAGGAGAACGCCTGGTCGTAGGCGCTATCTGTGAAGACAGTCAGGCGGGGCAAGCGGCCGACGACAATTCTGCAACCCAGACCGGTGCAGCCTATGTATTCACGCGCCAGACAGATGGTCAGTGGCAACAAGAAACAATACTCAAGCCCACGGATGCCAAAGCCCATGATTTATTCGGATATCGTTTGAAATTGATTGGCGATACTTTGATTGCGAGTGCGCCGCTAAAAGACAAACCTGCACGCGATGCCGGGGGCGCCTATATTTTTCAATTACAGGGCGCTGGCTGGCAACAACAGGCCGAAATCTCTGTTCCAGAGGCCAGCGTTGGAGACATTTTGGGTATCAGCCTGGGTTTTTCCAATGGAAGATTTGCACTTGGCGCCACGCAAATTGGCGCAGGAAATCCGCAGTCAACTGGCCGGGTGACTGTGTTTTGAGCTGACGGTACCGCTGTTCATTACTGCGCGAACTATCTGAGCGAGCAACTTTGTCAGATTGATGCAAAATAGCGTTTGCTGCATGCGATTGTATAGGTTGGTGAGCCATCACCCTACCCTCTTCCCTTGAGGGCGAGAGAGTGATTGATGGCAGGGATTGTCTTGGTCGTTACTTCATTTTTTCAATTGACTGAATAGTGACCCGGCGGCCAGCTATCAACTGAGTTCGTCACTGTAAGGAAGTTCTGATTCATTCTGGCGCGAGCAGATTGTGGTGAACAATCGTCCCGTTCAAGGCGCGGATCGCACGTAATTACTGGCTATTGCGAAGATCCGCAACGCAGAAGTGGACGATTTTGCGGCGCAAGATGCCGTGTTGCGAATTGATCAGAGCTTCCTTAACAGCCTGTTAATACTAGCGAAAAAAGTCGAATTCCACTTTGCGGTTTTCAGCTGGTTGCATCCCTGACTTTGAGTGACCCGGACGACCCAGCCCCTGGGCATCCAAGTGTGATCCGGGAACACCAAAATCGATTAGTTGTTTTTTGACCTGCATAGCACGTTTGAGTGACAGCAGCAGATTTGCGTTGGAATCGCCCGGATCATCGGCATAGCCCTTAACCAGGACGTGCAATTTATAGAATCGATTGATAGCAGATGCCAAACGGCGCAAATGCCTGCGATCCTCGGGCGTCAGCTCTGCGCTACTTTGCGCAAAATACAGCGTGGGAAGTTGTAGAGAAAACAGTGCAGTTGAGTCGCTGTTTTCAGGTTCAGGCGCAGAGCCGCCGGGGTTTCGCAGCGAGCTGGTTCGAGTCTTCTGGGCCACAGGGGTGTACGGCTTGCGATTGAAACCGAAGCGTTTCATCAAGCCAAAGGTAAACATTTTCGCATCGGCATCGTAGGCAGTTATTTCTGTGCGCGCTGAAAGCCCATTACCCAATGCAAACTCCATACCCATACCGATGACCAGATGTGTATTGTCCTCTCGTTTGTGGCTCAGCTGCGTGTCATTTTTCATGTAGCCCGCGCCAATACGCAGATAAGGTGATGAACCACGAGACGCCGATTGGGAATTGCGTGCGAAGAGGTAACCAATCGCGCTGATTCCGGCATCCTGATATCCCACTGATCCTGCTTTATTTCCGCTCGCATCGGAAATAGTGGCTTCACCAAGATCCGCATAGTGCAGCTCTGCAGCCAGACGTGAGGAAACATCATAGCCCAGACCGAGATGGATCCCGCCGTCATTTGTATCGGTCACCTGATAGCAATCGCAGCGAGTCCGAGGTTCGATGGATGAATAACCGAGATTAACGTCTACATAGAGAGAGGCCTCGCTAGGCTCCCAGAGGCCTGCATGCAAGGGTTGCCCTATCAATACTGGAGCAACGAGTAAAAACGTGTGCAATAACTTGAAGGATCGTGACATGTTCCTTGTCCTGAATTGGAATCCATCGACCAATTGATGATGCAACTTCCCTATGTTGCAAGCATCGTCACCGCGAGAAATACACCCTCTCATTTTGGATGAGTCGATGCTCTCGGCTCTGCACAGCTTTCCATTAAAGAGGACTATACGGGGTTCTTGTCAGCTTATCTTGCCATTAGTCAATGATCAGTTTCTACCACCTGGATCACTTTACGCATTTCGACAGGCTACGCAGCTCGACCATGTACCAGATATAAGGACTAACGCTTTACTATGGATTGGCTTAGTAATTCGATCCAAATCTCAGCGGTATCCCAACGCTATCACAGTATCAGGTAAGAGACGGCGCATATTGTCCCATATGCAACGGCCCTTGCCTGCCGCGACCTTCATATTTTACTTTTTACCACTCGTTGAGTCGATACGATTGCCTTATCACCCTGCCAGTCACTTTTTTTCTTTGCACTCGATCACGGCCTCACGCGAGTCATTGGCCTTGTTATTGCCTTAGATGAAAAGCAAGTATTGCACAGCTTGAGGTGGGGTCACGCGAAAGCAATAGTCTCCGGTATTTGGCACGGTCAAAACTTAATTGTATTTCACCTCTCTTACATCACTACAAAAATCAAACCAACGCGTATTGAAGAATGAAATCACTTTTACAATCACTGTCCTTCAAGGCCCGCCTACTGTTATTGGTGGTAATCCCTTTAGTCAGTTTCGTCTTTTCCAATGTGGTGACAATTAAAAATGACTGGCAGCTCAAGCAGGACTATGCGCGTTTGGAGCATTTGGCCGCGTTCACCGGAATAGCAGCTGATCTCATGCATTCGGTACAAACCGAGCGTGGCAAATCACTGCGGCTCTTATCCAAAAACACTCGGGGACTGGTCTCTGATTTAGCGGATAAACGCAAACAAACTGATGTACAGATTGCCCAGTTCAATACTTTCGTCGAGTCGCTCGACTTGAGTCGTTACCGTCCAGAATTTCGGCAAATGCTCAACAAGTTGACGGAAGAACTAGAGAAGGTCCGCAACTTTCGCGGGCAAGTCTCCTCCCAATCCACGACCCGCCAGACGATTATCAGGTTCTACTCATCGATCATCACAGACCTGATCAAAGTCATCGAGCATCAAGCCACCCTGAGTCATGATGGCGCGCTGAATAATTTAATCCTTGCCTTGGCGCAATTTTCCCAACTTACCGACAATACCCGCTTGGAGCGTGCTGTGCTGATGTCGGTACTAACGGCCGGTCATTTTCCGGATGACCTGCTAACACAGTTCATCCGTCTGCAGGCTGTAGAAGAAGTAACCGCGACGACCTTTTTGGCATTGGCACCCAGTGAGATTAAGTCCGCGTATCTCGCAGCAATGGAGGCGCCGGCAGTGCGCAGTGCGGATGCCTTACGTCAGCGGGTGCTGGAACAGCGCTCGCGCACAGATTTTGATATTGCGCCACAGGTGTGGCGAAAAGCGCAAACTCAAAAAATCGAAGATTTGAAGCAGATTGAACAAGCCCTCACCGCTCGCCTGCTCGACGGCGCACAACAAGCCTATAGGGCTGCCAATGAAGGGATCTGGTCGCACCTGATCTGGGGGATCTTCGTACTTGCGGTCACATTGAGCATGAGCTGGTTATTGATACAACGCATTTCCAGAGAATCCGAGCTGATGGTATCAGAGCTCCAAAAAATATCCCGAGGGCAGTTGGATCATGCGGAGTATCCCTACGACTCTCCCGCATTTCGTGCACTTAACACCATGCAGAATAACTTGATTGGTAGTACGCAGGACATGAAAAACGTGACCGCCAATCTCCATGCCAGCGCGCGGGAGATTTCTGAAGCCAATAATGCATTGTCCGTACGTGCAGAAGCTCAAGGGAGCCATTTGGAAAAAACCGCAAGCAGCATGGAGGAAATCACGACCACAGTCACCAAGAATGCTGATAATGCGGTGCATGGGCAGGATTTATCCGGTAATGCCAAACGCCACGCACTCAATGGTCGTCAAATCGTAGCTAACGCGGTTGAAGCCATGGAACATATTAACGACGACAGTCAAAAAATTAGAGATATTATCGGTGTTATCGATGGCATAGCCTTTCAAACCAATTTGCTGGCGCTCAATGCAGCGGTCGAAGCAGCGAGAGCGGGTGACCAAGGTAAAGGCTTTTCTGTGGTCGCCTCCGAAGTCAGAACTCTGGCCCAACGTTCTGCAGAAGCCGCCCGAGAAATTAAAACACTCATCGAAGCGAGTGTGGAAAAAATTACTGTGGGTAGCCAGCTGGCCCATGATTCCGGGGAAAGTCTTGAAAAAATCGTTCATGCTGTCAATGAAGTCAATGAATTGATCGCGCAAATCAGTCAAGCGAGCAGCGAGCAGGCAAGTGGCATTGCCCAGGTCAATCAATCCATGATGGAGTTGGACGAAATGAATCAGCAAAATGCCGCAATGGTAGAGGAAGTTGCGGTTTCCAGTCGGCTACTGGAGGACCAGGCGGTACAGCTCGACGCCCTCTCATCGCGATATCACATCGGTGAACAAGCACCGCGCGCAATCGGCACTTCCCTGCGCGAACGCCGCGGCTCCAACCGACCGTGGGCACAAAGCGATACGCCTGCATGGTCTCCTGAAGACATTGCAACACCGCAGGAAGTCGCAGCAGCGGAGGGTCGCTGGTAATCAATTGGCTGAGCTAGGTGCTGACTATTACCAAAAGAATCGTAACGACTCAGCGAGTTGTTAAAACATGAAGTTACTGCTCAGATTACTTCTGAAATACGTCAGATCAAGGTGACAAATAGGAGTCTACCTACACCCGTCAATGGCCATTTTTAATGCAGAGTTGGTGCATTTGAGTAGCTACAGAGCTTCCTAAAGCCTTAGCAGGCTGTTGAAAAACTCTCAGGTGAGTGCGAGACAAGGCAAAATCTGGAGAAAAAGCGCAGTTTACACGCAGTAAATGAGCATTTTGAGCC
>JANTGD010000190.1 GCA_024763135.1 Thiotrichales bacterium
CTCATCACCAATAAGGTGACCACGAGTTTTTCTGATTCACCAGGCACACCAATTGCTTATGCGTCTTTTTCGCGCCCAACTGCGGAATCTAGGATTAAGGAAGCTCTGATTAATTCTGGCGCGAGCAGATTGTGGTGAAAAATCGTCCAGTTCAAGGCGCGGATCGCGCCTCATAGCTGGCTATTGCGAAGATCCGCAACGCAGAAGTGGGCGATTTTGCACCGCAAGATACCGTGTTACGAATTGATCAGAACTTCCTTAACAGGATTGTGACCCAATACCCCGGAAAGAGTGATGAAAACCTACCTCGTCGGCGGCGCGGTCCGCGACAAACTTCTACACAGACCAGTTGCAGAGCGTGATTGGGTGGTGGTGGGCGCTACCCCCGAGGAGATGCTACAAGCAGGCTTTCGTCCTGTGGGGAAAGATTTTCCGGTCTTTCTTCATCCTCAGACGCATGAAGAATATGCCCTGGCGCGCACCGAACGGAAAACCGCCCCTGGCTACCACGGTTTTGAGTTTTACGCAGCGCCCGATGTGACCTTGCGGGAGGATCTGGCACGTCGGGATTTAACGGTCAATGCCCTGGCTGAGGACTCCGACGGTACGATCATCGATTACTATGGGGGGCTCGCAGATCTGGAACAGCGACTGTTGCGACATGTCTCTCCAGCATTTGCCGAGGATCCGGTGAGAATATTACGGATTGCCCGATTTGCAGCGCGCTATCATGCGCTCGGATTCCGTATTGCAACAGAAACGATGAAGTTAATGCGCGAGATGGTCGATGCGGGAGAGGTCGATGCCCTGGTGCCCGAGCGTGTCTGGCAGGAGCTGCGCAAAGCGTTACAGGAAACTCATCCCGCTGTGTTTTTCCAAGTATTGCGAGATTGTGGAGCGTTGCGGGTGATATTTCCCGAGTTAGAGCATTTGTTTGGCGTGCCTCAGCCAGTGCAATTTCATCCGGAGGTCGATACTGGTGTGCATGTATTGATGGTGCTTGAGCAGGCCGCGCGATTGACAGAGGATCCGATCGTGCGCTGCGCCGCTTTGCTTCACGATCTCGGTAAAGGCACCACGCCGCCAGAAATCTGGCCGGGCCATCGTGGCCATGAAGAACGGGGGGTGCCGCTGATTGAACAGTTGTGCCAGCGGCTTAAGGCCCCCAAAGCCTATCGTCAGATGGCTGTGCTCGTGGCTCGCTATCACACCCATATTCATCGCGCATTGACGCTCAAGCCGACGACGTTACTCAAAACCTTGGAAGCATTGGATGCATTTCGTCGTCCGGAACGTTTTGCTGGCATCCTGATCGCTTGTGAAGCAGACGCCCGAGGGCGGAAGGGCCTGGAAGACCGTGATTATCCTCAGGCCGCATATGTGCGCGCGGCCAGAGATGCAGCTGCGGCGGTGGATGTGAAACCACTGGTCGAACAAGGGCTGCGCGGCGAAGCACTGGCGCAAGCGCTGACGCAACTGCGAATCACCACCATCAAAGCAATCCGCAACGGCTGGGACGAGTGAGCGCCACGAATGCTGGTGCGGTTATTCCTTGAGCGTTGCAATAAAAGCGTTAGAGCTTTCGATAGAGCGGTTCATGCGCGCAATCAGTTGCTGAACGTTAGCCTTGAGCTGGGTAAATTCACCCCGTAATGCACCGACGGCCTGCGCATTGAGATTATGCTTCAGATAGAGCACGTTATCGCGTAAGGTAGACAGAATGGGATGCATGGATTTTTCCGCATCGCGCATGGCGGCCATCATCTGCGCGTAGCGCCGTTGGGTTGCTTTGAGTGAGCGTGCGCTCGACGCTCTGAGATTTTGATTCTGATAGAGATCGAGTTCTTGCTTCCATTCTTTGAACAAGGCGTGGGCAACATCCTCTACCTCGTCGATGCGTTCGGAGACTCTATCTGCGGCCTCTTGTGCATCTTCATATTCCTTATTCAATCGCGTATAGGCCTTTTTGAGATCGGTATCTTCAATGTGCACCACCGAAGCAAATTGCTCTAAGGCTGACTTGAATTCTTGTTGGGCAGTTTCTTGCGCTGCGGACGCTTTTTCCACGCGAGACACGAGAATATCGCGCTTGTGAACGCCCACTTTTTCCATCGTATTGTAGTAAGCGCTGGAACAGGCGGTGAGGAGGCCAATGAGCGTTAGATAAAGCAAATGACGGGCTTGCATGTCATCTCCAGAGGCTTTGAAATCAGGGGTTCGAGTCTACCAGCTCCAGGGTGGGCTGAAACGAGTGCAAACAGCTTTCCAGGTGTCTGGCACGATCATTTACAATTTTTGTAAGTCATGTCTTAGTCGAGCCGAATGGTTGTATCGATCAAGGTGCGTCATTTCAGTCATGCTTGTTTCATTGGTCAGCGGTACAACACCGAGCCAGCCTGTTGTGGCTGAACACATCCAATTTATGGCCGGGTCAATCGGGAGCGGCCACATAGCCGGTCATTTCCAGATACCCGCGTCCGAGAGGGGTACCACTGCGCTGATCCTGCACAATCACTGCACCTTCCCAGTAGCGCAGCGTGGTTTGCATTTCCTGTGCATCGAACAGCGGCAGAATCTTCAAATCCAGGTCTTGCGCAGGTAGTGTAATACGCCAACCGGTGGGATAGCTGGCGCCATCTTTGGTTTGCCACCAGCGTAGCGGTTGCAATTGAAATTCAGCTAGTTGTAATGCGGTAGCGCGGCCTTGCTTGTCGATCAGGGTACCTGCGCTGTGTGGATCTGTTTGACCGTCTTTACGGCGGAGTTGATAGATCATGAGATCCCGACCGTCTTCGAGCTGCAGCGCAAACCAGTCCCAACCAACCTGCTCCGAGGTGAGGGCGCTGCTGCTCCATTCGCGATCCAACCATGAAAGCCCGGTGACCTGCATGCTGTGATGGGCTTGAGTCAGCGTTCCGCTTGTGTCAAGGCGCGGTAGCGAGTAATAGTAGGATGCGTTGCCAGGGGCTGAACTCTTTTGACTCAGTCCCTGGTTGCCCTGAAGCACGATGGGTTTTTGCGGTGATAGCGTCAGCGCAAGTTCAAACTGCTCGGTCTTCAGCGTGACCTGCCAGGGAAACGCCGCGCCCTGAGTCGCCTCAATGCGCCAGTCGTCGAGCCAGACCCGAAACGGTGCCTGCTGCACGCCTGCCAGTTTGAGAGCGTCGCGGCTCCAACGCTCGGCGAAAAGGTGGCGTTTGGTTTGTCCGTTGCTCAGTGCTGCATGTGCCATCCACAATTGGTGGCTGCGCCAATGAGAGGCGTCCGCCTGGCGCTGCGGGCTGATGGCTGTGCGGAAGAACGTCACCTGATATCCGTACAAATCGCCGTTGTCGGTGCTCAGGTTGCCGGTAAGATACCACCATTCGTTGCGGAATTCAGGATGCGAAAAATGATCCTCAGGAAATGAGAAGCGGCGAATATCCAACGCGCGCGCGTAACCCGAGGCGTCGCCCCCCAAGGCGACGCCCAAATCCAGCCCAGACTGGGCTGGTGGTTGGGAGCAGCCGCTGGCACCTAGCAAACCCACAAGTAGCATTGAGCCCCAGCGCATCATTCTTCTCGTAACCCTGAGGCAATTGGGGCGCGTGCCAGTCGCCAGGCTGGATAAAGTGCGGCAAGAATGGCAGAACTCAGGGCTGTACCAAAGGCTGCGAACAAGACGGCGAGAGGGAAATGGTGTTCCATACTCCAGCCAAATGCTCGTTGATTGATGACCAGGATCAGCATTTCAGACATGAGCCAGCCCAATGGCACCGAAAGCACGCCAGCCAAGCTGCCAATCATGGCCGATTGCAACAGCAGCATGCCGCGCATTTGCAGTGGCGTCATGCCCACCGCCCGCAGTACGGCATTTTCTCTGCGCTTCTCCAGCAGCAGTGCCATTAAGGCGCTGAAGACGCCGACAAATGCCACCACGATGGCTAGTAAACGCAATACCTGGGTAATGGCAAAGGTGCGATCGAAAATCATCAGTGAGCGCTGCCGAATTTCGATGTTCGAGCGAATTGACACCGGACGGGTGGCCTCTTTAGACCAGCGTTTGAGTAGAAGTTTTACCGCTGTAATTTGGCTTGGATTTCGGAGCTTGATACCAATCGCAGAAAGCGCAGGATCTTGCCAATGCTCCGCATAGAGGTTTCTGGGCATGACCAACATGCCCTGAGAGCTGCCATAGTCACGAAACACCGCACCAATTGGCAATGACAGCTCGCCATGCAGTGTGGAAAAAACTCGCACGCGATCACCCGGGCCTAGCCCTCGGTGTTGTGCAAGGGGTTCGGATATCAAGACGTTTTGACCGGCCAGAAATGCCTGCCAAGCGGTTTGAGTATCTCCAGCGAGGATTTCGAAGCCCTGTGTGGTATAAACACTGGGTGACAGGATCAGCGTATCGGTCGGAATCGAGTCAACATCAAGCTTCACACTGCGCCCGGTGCTGTAGGCAGCGACGCCTGGCAGGTGCGCAATACGTTCCAGCCAGAAATTATCCAAGGTCCCCTCTGCGCGGGAAGCAACGCCACTGGTCGCGGACACATACAGATCGTTTTGCAATGTCAATTCCAGCCAATGGCTGACGCTGTGACGAAAAGAGTCGATCATTATGCCCACACCCACTGTAGCTGAGACGGCGATCGTGAGTGCGGTGATGGCCAGTGCGATCCGGCTGAATCCCGCAGTGATGCTGCGTAGCGCGAGCTTGGCTGTAGTTGGCAGCCAGCGTAGGGTTGCTTCCAGTCGCTTAAGCAGCCAGGCACTCATATACGGAATGGCGAGGCTGTAGCCGAGGATCAGTAGAAACAAGGCGCCAAACCCGACAATCAGAGCTTCGCTGGGCCACACGGCCACCAGCACGCCGAGGATCAGCAATCCCAGGCCACCCAATGCGAGCCGGGGAAACAAGCGCCTTGACTGACGCTCGAGTTCCGAGCGACGCAATACCAACATCGGTGCAAGGTGTGCAGCTTCAAGTGCCGGACCTATTGCCGCCAGCAGAGTACCGAGCAGCGCCACACCCACGCCTTTGAGTATGACCCAGGTGGCTAAATGTAGCTGGCTGACATTGAGCACAAAGTATAGGTCGTTGATTGTGCGCGTGACGAGCGCGACCAGAAACTGGGCCAGACCCACGCCCAGGAATAACCCCAGCAACGCGCCCAGCAAGCCGATGATCAGTGCCTCCAAGCAGATATGCACAAAGAGCTGCCCGCCGGTGACGCCGAGCATACGAGCAACGGCCAGTTGTTCACGGCGTTGCAGTACGGATAGGGCTATGCTGTTGTAAACTAAAAATCCGCCTACCACCATTGCAAGCAGACTGAGAGCGGACAGATTGATGTAAAAAGCCCGTGTCATTTGTTTTAGGGCGCCCTGTTTCGCGCCGACACTGTCTAGTTTTAGCTGTGGAGGGAGTGCTGAGCGTAGTCGTTCTGCGGCGTCAGCGTTGAGTATCAAGTCGATACGGTCGAGGGTGCCGACGCGATCCAAAAGTGTTTGCGCGGTCGCGATGTCCGTAATCAGGATGCCTTCAGGCGTTACATTTTGTGTCGTGTCATACAGGTCGATCAATTGGACCGGGTGGGTTTGCCCTTGAATTTCGACCGGCACTCGGTCCAGGCGCGAGAATCCCAAGCGCGCGGCGTCCATCTGACTCATCAGGACGGCATCTGGGCGTGTGAGCAAGGGAATCAGCTGTGCCTGTGCCGCACGCGTCGTTAAATTCCGAAACATCGGTTCCGCCAGGGGATCAATCCCCAGCAATGTAAAGGTCTCGCCCTCGATACGCAGCCAGCCTGCAACGATTGGGGCACTGTGTTGGTAACCCAGTTTGGTGCGGAGGACAGTGTAAAATCCTTCGTCAAATGGTGTGCCTCCAGCGGAAATCTGGTGTGTGGCACGACCGGTTAATGCATCAAGGGATAGGGCGAAGGCCCGCTGTGCGCTTGCATTGGCCAGGTCCACTGCCACAATGACTGCAGTTCCCAGGGCGATGCTCAGGATTGATAGCCAGAACTGCCAGGGATGACGCCGAAAAAAGCGCGTACTGCTGAGTACAAGGTTCAGACTTACCATGCTTGTGAGGAATCTCCTTGAACAATCCTGCCTTCATGGAGGGTGAGGACCCGGTCAGCATTTTGCGCCACCACCTGGCTATGGGTGACCAGGATCAGGCTACGCTCGGATTCCCGCGTGAGCTCAAATAGAAGCTCTAGCACCTGTCGGCCTGTCTGTGCATCGAGATTGCCTGTGGGTTCATCGGCTAGAATCAAGCGCGGCTGGGGTGCGAGCGCGCGTGCAATGGCGATGCGTTGTTGCTCACCGCCGGAAAGACGGTCTACATAGTCTGATGCGCGAGCGGACAGCCCCACAGCGTTTAACCAATGTTCGATGCGTCGCTGTCGTTCGGCGTGTTGTAGTCCCAGTAGCTCCAGTGGTAGATCGATATTTTCCGCGACCGATAGGGTTGGAATCAAATTGAAGAGCTGGTAGATATAGCCAATAGTTTTCCGCCGAAAACGTGTCAGTTCAGGTTCTTCCAGTTGCGCTACAGTTTGGCCGGCGATGTCCAACGTGCCGCTATCGGGACGCTCGAGACCACCCAAAATATTGAGTAAGGTAGATTTGCCTGATCCACTCTGACCAAGCAATGCAATGGAAACTCCCGGATACACTGCCAAGCTGGCGTCGCGCAGCACGGGCAGGCGTTTTCGTCCATCATGATAAGTCTTTGATAAATGCTCCGCGTGGAGTAGTGGCATCGATAGAGTCATTGTATAAGGTCTTTGGGTTGTGCCGTTGCATCCATCAAAACAGGCAACTTTTTATCGGGATGGATGTCCCGCAAGGAGTCTGCAGTACAATCATCCTAAAAACCTCAGTTGGGCGCAAAAAAGACGCGTAAGATATTGGTGTGCATGGTGAATCGGAAAAACTCGTGGTCACCTTATTGGTGATGA
>JANTGD010000191.1 GCA_024763135.1 Thiotrichales bacterium
TGTCTATATCAGCGCAAACCCACGCGTTCAGAACAAGGCATTGTTGCGAAGCCATGGTTGTTCCATGTCGAGCAGCAATAACGCCGTGCTGGACGCACGGGTTTGCGCTGATATAGACAGTTTGGGCTTGGCGGTATACTAGTACATCGTCAACACGATATTGGCGGCTACAGCGAACAATTGGATTGTGCCCCCTTTTCCCGGTTAAATTCATTAAATAGCTGCGCTATTCACCTCATTTAGTCGAAAAGATCGAACTCAAAACCACTTGCCCTCGCTACGCTTCCTATTCTCGGACAGGCTCCTCGCGACGATTGATAGCAGTCGCTTGTAGACGGAGGGCGACGCGCAGCTTGCGGTGATTTTCTGAATCGACAGCATCCCAGGGTACCAAGACATAGCAAGAGAATCGCCGTTCAGGCAGGCTGAAACGCAATATCACCAAATGGCGGCTGTTCAATACACCTGAAAGCGAGGCCGGAGATTCCCCCGATGAGCTGTCTACCAATGTCCAGTTCAGCAGATCCAATGGCACCAGGCGGACGAACTGGCAACGCCCCTGCTGTAACCCATATCTCCTTAGGTAAAAGAGTCCGCTAAGAATAACAAGCCCAGCAGCAACATGACTGTACAAGCCGCGGGAAGACCCGAGGTAGGCGACAATAATTACGCCCAGGTGTAAACCGAAAAGCCCAAGTAAAACACTGCGAGATGGACGTAGCCTTAGTGGTGGCGGTAGTATAGGAGTCTGTAATCGCGACATAGGGCTATTCTAAGATCTAACGGTGATCAGAGGCAGCCTTATTGAGGTGATGTCGCACTCAGTGCAGTTGTTGCACAGTCATTTTTATCCTGTGCTATACCGGCCAGGAGGCTGTCCGAGAATAGGGACCGTTTCGCGGGGAAGCCAGTTTGAGAGCATTTTTTGCTGATTTGAAGCAAATCTTTCCTCCTACTCAACGAAATTGAGCGGAACAACGGGCCAAAAGGGCTTTCCCACAGCAGGCCATCGATTCTCGGACAGCCTCATGATGTACTGGTAGCACTGCCCTGTACCAGTAACACCTAACTCATTGAATTGAGCGACCGCCATGGCTAGCGTTGTAGCAGCGCAACGGTCAGGGGCGAGTTCTACAGGACATGCACGGTCACTCAAACGCAACACAAGCAGACTATTTATGAAACCAGAGTGGAAAGAATTTCTCATACAAAATGGTGCAGAGTTTCACCCGGAACGCGACTATGAAATCGAAAGTTATGGGAATCCTGAGCGTGAAAATCGTGTCACGGTATCCGGGAATATCATCTGTGACCTGTCACACCGGGGCTTGATTCAAGCCTATGGAGACGACGCCCGAAGTTTTCTCAATGGGCAGACCACCAGCAATGTCAACGAAGTCTCAGAAAAGCACTCCCAGTTGAGCGCGTATTGCACAGCCAAAGGACGCGTCGTGGCGACTTTTCGCTTGTTTCAGCGTGACGATGCGTTCTTTCTCTCGTTACCCCGCAATATTTTAGAACCCACCCTCGACCGGTTGCGCATGTTTGTACTCATGAGCAAGGTCACGCTGGAAGACGGCAACGACGCCTTAGTCAGGCTGGGGGTATCTGGTCCGGAAATTGAGTCCGAGCTAGAAAAAGCATTGGGTGGTTATCCACAGACAATCGACGAAGTGCTGACGCTAAAAAACGTTGCCATCATTCGCATTCCCGGCACCTTGCCTCGCTTTGAACTGTATGGCGCGCTCTCGGATATGCAGGCATTGTGGACCACTTTGAATGTGCGTTGTGCACCCGTGGGTGCCAGTAATTGGCGGCTGCTAGATATTCTTGCCGGTTTGCCCAACGTGTACGCTGGCAATGAAGAGGCGTTTACACCACAAATGCTCAACCTGGATGCACTCAATGGTATCAGTTTCAAAAAAGGATGTTATCCCGGTCAGGAAGTCGTTGCCAGAGTACACTACCTCGGTAAAGTCAAGCGCCGCATGTATCTCCTGACCTTTTCCGCACGCCCTCCTATAGAGGCCGGTGCCAAACTCTTTGCAGAAGACAACGACAGTGGACAATCGATCGGCACCATTGTCAGCGCTGCAAGACATCCGGATGGCGGCACCAGCGCCCTGGGCGTGTTATTGAGTGACTACGCTGCCTCAGGTAACCCGGTTCATTTGGATGAACCTAGTGGGCCAGCCGCAACGGTGAGCATGCCGCCTTATCCGTTTCCTCCGGACAAATCACAGTGAGACTGCTCTTTATCCTATTCGCAGTCTCACTCATTATGGCATGGTATGCCTTTGCAATCCGACCTTATCAACGCGAGCGTTCCAACCTATTATTTGGTATCTCCGGCGTCATGCTGTTACTGCTAATTGCGGGATTTTTGCGCCTCATCTGAGACGCACACTCCGATCATTGCACTGCTGCCAGGTCGGCGAGTGGCTCCTCATCATCTCTGGCTAAAAAATGATAGTGCTTGACCACCGGATGGCGGATATCCCATACGCAGGATAAGCCCGCAGGAAAAGTCACCAAGTCGCCTGCCTGAATTGTCACTTCCTGACCCTGTTCGGTTGTGACAAGCACCTCACCTTCAATGAAATAGCAAGACTCTGATGCATCATAGACCCAAGGAAAGCGGGAAACCTCTTTGCTCCACACAGGCCAATGCGTAACGCCTAACGCTTTGAGCAGCTCAGGTTCAGGCTGCGAGATGATCTCTATATTTTTTATCATAGCAACAATCCTCAGTAGTGCTAATCAAACGTGTACCCGGAGCGCTGGCCAAGCTGAATCGGCATTTCGTGCAAAGAATCCGCCGTATTTCCGCAAATAAGCCTGCAACGCGCGCTTCCGGGATCGCCGGAACACCCCCACTTTTTCTGTATCACAATACTTGTTAGCGGCACAAACCACGCTTTCTGGAAGCCGTTATCAGCCCCCATCGGGTGCTTACTACTCGCCTGGAGTTTGACCGAAATCAAAATACTCTTGCGCATTCCGAGGGCCGTAAACAGGCAGGCATGTCACCACAGACTCGAAAATTACACAGAAATCGGCTGAAAAATGAAAGTGCTGAGTAGTTACCCTGAGTTTATGAATATTCATTGAGTTATCAACGACATTAGTCAATTTTTGCTTTGTTTGATTGTCAGATCTGCTGTCCCGTAGCTTGAGGCAGCTCTCTGTATTGAGCCGTCAGTCCCAAAACAACAGCCCCAGAGTAATGACGATCAGTGCCGCAAACCAAGCCAATAAATACTTAAGATTGGTTTCATTCATCGCTTTTTAAATTATAGCCCCTGCGCTAGAAAACGTTGGGCCTCATCTTGGCACAGAGGTGGGGTCAACACCTGTTGACAGCTAACACTGTCGCGTCATCCAACCGACGTATATTCCAGTTTAATCGTTACCGAGCAATTCAAGGCCCAGAACGATTGCATCTTCCCGACCGTTGCGGCCAGGATAATAACGTTTGCGTATCCCAATCTCATTAAAACCAAACCGTTCGTACAAAGCACGTGCTTTTTGATTGGACTCCCGTACTTCGAGAAACAACGACTGGGCCTGACATGCGCGGGCTGTCGTCATCAACACCCGTAGTAAGGCACTGCCGACACCCTGCCGCTGATACCTAGGGTCGACACAGAGATTGAGAATATGTCCTTCTTGCGCAGCCACCGAGAGCACGCCATACCCTTTACTCTCACCCGCCTGCTCATACAACCAGGCAGGGTAACCGACGCGCAGACAATCCTTAAAAATTCCCTCAGTCCAGGGAAACTCGTACGCAGCTCGCTCAATCGACATAACACGCGGGAGGTCTTCACTTAGCATGCGTCGAATGACCACCGATTCAGGCATGTCAAAGCGAAACTTCATGACGGAAGGTTTTCAGCGCCAACTGCAGATCCGCCCAGGCTTTGCGTTTCTCCAGAGGCTTGCGCAACAGATAAGCTGGGTGGTAGGTCACTACCATAGGAATATCACGGCGGGGATAGCGATAAACTCGACCGCGCAGCTGACCAATGAATGTATCGGTATTGAGTAACGCCTGTGCAGCAACTTTCCCCACCACGAGAATAATGGTTGGCTGAATTAACTGCACCTGACGATCGAGATAGGCAATACAAGCGTCGATTTCTGCCGGTTCCGGATTCCGATTGCCAGGTGGACGGCACTTGATGACATTGGCGATATAGACCTGATCCCGCGACAAACCAAGCGAAAACAACATGTTGGTGAGTAAAACCCCTGCACGCCCGACAAAGGGCTCGCCTTGCAGATCCTCTTGCTCTCCCGGCGCTTCCCCAATGATCATCCAATCCGCCTGCTGATCGCCCGTGCCAAATACGCTCTGCCGGCGGCGCTCATGGAGGGCGCATGCCGTACATTCCGAGACAGCGCGCGCCAACGCCTGCCAATCCATCTGCTCGACCAGTAGCGGTTCGGGCGATGTTACTTCGGGAAGCGATGGGGTGCTGGATGCAGCTGTGACGTCTGCCTGCGCCTCGTCCTCCGCTGTTTCCCTCTCTGCTTGGGGCGGATCACGTCGCTGCCACACCAACATGTTCATGGCCTCGAGACAAGCCTTTTGTGAGGAGGTCAATTTCATAGCATGTTGCAGTGCTGCACCTTGAGCAGCCTGAAAAAAATTCCCAATATCACTATGGCATCTGATTTTGGGGCGTGAACCCTTGCCATGCGCATAGCGAAAAATAGAGGGTACGTTAATTTATTAGTAACAACTCAGTGAGTGGTCAAATGGGTAGTAACTGGTCAGGTTACCTCAGATATACGTCAGATCAGGGCGGAATAAATAAGTCTAAAATCGTAAATGACCCTTTTTTACTGAGACAATCCATAGCGGCCAGTCACCTGACTCCCCAGACCCAAATCATGGCAGGTGGCCGGCCACTAGGATAACCGCTACATCCATTCTTAGACATCACCTAATTGCGGATGCGCCCGCTCCTTCTGGGTTTTGATTTTATTCAATCCATTGAGATAGGCTTTGGCTGACGCAATCACGATATCGGTATCTGCTCCCTGTCCATTGAAAACCCGCCCATCTTGTTCCAGACGCACGGTCACTTCACCCTGGGCGTCGGTACCCGTGGTGATATTGTTGACAGAATAAAGCAATAATCGACAGTTGCTGCCGATAATGTCTTTGATGGCCCGATAGGCGGCATCGACAGGACCTCCCCCAACCGCTTCCCGGGTATGCTCCTCGCCATCGACACTCAGGGTAACAGTTGCCACGGGTTTTTCCCCAGTTTCAGAGCACACGTGTAAATACACAAGCTTGTAGATTTCCTTAGCCTCAGCGCTGGTCTCAGAAACCAAGGCCTGCAAATCCTCATCGAAGATTTCATGCTTGCGATCGGCCAGTTGCTTGAAACGGATAAACGCATCGTTGAGCGCTTCCTCTGATTCCAATTCGATCCCCAGTTCCTGCAAGCGGGTGCGTAAAGCATTGCGTCCGGAATGTTTACCCAGCACGATCTGGTTCTTTTTCCAACCAACATCCTGGGCCCGCATAATTTCGTAAGTCTCTCGGGATTTTAGTACACCATCCTGGTGAATTCCGGACTCGTGGGCAAAAGCATTGGCACCCACAATGGCTTTATTGGGCTGGACCGGAAACCCGGTGATACTGGAGACCAATCTGGAACAAGGCACAATCTGTGTCGTGTCCAAATGCGTGTCACAATCGAATACATCCTGTCGCGTGCGCACCGCCATTGCAATCTCTTCCAGCGCGGCATTGCCAGCGCGTTCGCCCAGTCCGTTAATTGTACATTCAACCTGGCGCGCACCTGCCCTGACAGCGGCCAGAGAATTGGCGACCGCCAGCCCGAGATCATTGTGGCAATGCACCGAAAAAACTGCCTTGTCCGCATTCGGAATCCGTTCTCTCAAGCTGCGAATCAATTGCCCGAACTGATGCGGAATATTATATCCAACGGTATCGGGGATATTGATCGTGGTAGCACCAGCGTCTATGACCGCTTCAATTACACGACATAAAAAGTCAACCTCTGAACGCCCGGCATCTTCAGGAGAAAACTCCACATTATCGGTGAAATTCCGCGCACGTTGCACGGCATGGACCGCTTGCTGCAGCACTGCCTCAGGCGTCATGCGCAGCTTTTCCCGCATGTGGATGGGCGAAGTTGCGATAAAGGTATGAATTCTTGCCGCATTGGCTTTCTTCAACGCGGCACCCGCGCTGTCGATATCCTTATCCAACGCACGGGCCAGACCACAGACAATGCTATCGTCAACGGCCTCGGCAACGGCCTGTACCGATGCGAAATCCCCCGGACTGGCAATCGGGAAACCTGCCTCAATCACATCCACCCGCATCTTTTCGAGAGCGCGTGCAATCCGCACTTTCTCATCCCGGGTCATGGATGCGCCAGGACTCTGTTCGCCATCGCGCAAGGTGGTATCAAAAATGATCAACTGTTCTTTATTCATGGAAATTCACTGCTCCCAGATGGGTTGTCGCATGTAGATTGGAGTTGTTTGAATGCGTATCACCTCGCCAGGTACCTTGATCAGCCGCGTAGCAGCGGCAGTCGAAGGTCGCAGGAGAGCAGTGATAGCAGGCACAGGCGAGCGCCGTTGAAAACGGACATTAGAAACACTTGGGATGCGTGTGGATGTGCCATAAGCCAAATATAACCCTAGCGATCGGATTTTCCAAGTCCCAATGCCGCAAATACGTACTAAGATAATCCATAGTAGGCGCCCTACAGACTCAGGGTGCCCTACTGCGGACAGGCGGTTGCCGGGCGGATCGAATAGTCGATTGTGTTGCAGAGCGTCAACTATTCATCACAATCGATCAAAGCATATTTCTCAGCCCTGCTGCTCCTCGCATTAACCTAGATTCTGCAGTTGGATCACGAAAGTCCACGCAAGCCCTTGGCGCACCTG
>JANTGD010000192.1 GCA_024763135.1 Thiotrichales bacterium
ACAAAAGTCCACGCAAGCTCTTAGTGCACCTGGCAAATCAGAAAAACCTCTCATCACCAATAAGGTGACCACGAGTTTTTCCGATTCACCATGCACAACAATATCTTACGCGTCTTTTTTGCGCCCAACTGAGGTTTTTAGGTTTATCCATTGAGCACTTGGGACAGGTCGTAGGAAACATCGCAGCACAGAGCCAAGAGCAGGCACAACAAATCAGCGACATCAATCGTGCGCTGGGTGACCTACGTGACAGCACCCAGGAATTGGCGCAACTCGCAACCGACTCTGCGAACAGCTCCCAAGCGTTGGGCCACCAAGCGCACGGCCTGATTACCGAAATGCAGTCGTTTCGCCTACCCCAGGAAACCGGACCCATCGTCCATCCTCTTCCGCAGACAGCCCATACTGATGCATTAATTGCCCAACCCCCTTTAAGGAAGCTCTGATCAATTCGTAACACGGCATCTTGCGGCGCAAAATCGCCCACTTCTGCGTTGCGGGTCTTCGCAACAGCCAGTTATTACCTGCGATCCGCGCCTTGAACTGGACGATTTTTCACTACAATCTGCTCGCGCCAGAATTAATCAGAGCTTCCTTAACAGGCTGTTGTAAAACTCTCAGGTGAGTGCGAGACAAGGCAAAATCTGGAGAAAAAGCCCAGTACACCGACTGATTCAGGCTCCACGTGCAGCAGTCAGCACTGTGCATGTCGCGTTACCCACCCCACGCTGCATAAGATGGGCTAATTTCGCTACAAAACGCTTGTAGAACTGAGCAGTTACGAAGACAATCCTTAGTACAATCGGCAAATCAGAGTCACGGGGCATGCTGCATCTCTACACCCATCACGACCCATTATGGGTTGGCTATCTGCAAGCCACTCTGGAATCCGCAGGCATTGCGAGCGTCGTGCGCAATGCCTATCTCAATGGTGCGCTCGGGGAACTGCCACCAACCGCCATTTGGCCTGAACTCTGGCTGCTCGATGCGCGTGACGAAGCAAAGGCAGCGCAGTTACTCGCCACATTACTGCCGGCACGCAGTAACGATTCGCAGGACTAATCTCTGCGCAGCCTGTCATCAACTGCAATTGGGGTCGGGTAACGCAGTACAATGACGTAGGGTGATACGAGAAACGTCAGCAGCACGGTCACCTGAATGAGATAAGCCGCCGCCGGCCTGATGACTCCCTGCTCAACGGCCACCACTGAAATTAACAACGAAAATTCACTCGCTTGCCCCAGACGCACCCCTATCTCCTTGCTTTGTGCCGCGGGTTCTCCCACCCGTTTGAGCACCCAATAAAAAAACCAGGGTTTGATCCATAACAAAAGTCCCGCAAGCACCAAACCCGGCAACAACACCTGGCCCAGTATTTGCAGCTGTACACCTGCACCCAGCGCGAAGAAAAACAGTACCAAGAAAAAGTCCCGCAAAGGCTTGAGGCTTTCCGCGATATAGGTGGCAATGGGTCCCGCCGCAATGGACACGCCCGCAACGAACGCCCCCATCTCTGCTGACAAACCCATCCAGCTGGCGAGCTCCGCAATACCGAGACACCATCCAATAGCCAGTAAAAATATATACTCACGAATCGTACTAAAACGCTTGAGTAGCCGATCGATCAACTGCTCCTGGGCAACCTTGGTCACCCCAACCAAGACTGGCAACGCCAGCAATAACTGCACTGTCTGACTGGCGGACATCGCACCGGCAGCCAGCGCGTGCAGTAACAATAGACAGACAATTGCAATGATATCCTGCATTAACAGAATACTGATCATCAAGCTCCCGAGATGACCATGATGCAGAACGCTGGTGGGCAATAACTTGAGCCCGATGATGGTGCTGGAAAACATCATCGCCGCCCCCACCACCAATGCCTCTTGAACCGTGAAACCTGCTCCAAACCCCACCAAAAAACCCGTTAACGCAAACACTACACCGCTGAACAGCGCTAACTTCAGGGCATTGCCAAACCACTGGTAAAGGCGCTGCGGGTGAAGATTCAAACCCAAAAGAAACAACAAAAAAATGATGCCGATATGCGCGATATCGCTAATAAAGTGACTGTCCGGCACCCATTGCAGGCCGCTTGAGCCGAGCAGCAACCCCACAAAAATATAGGCGACGATCATCGCCTGCCGGGCAAATAGCGCAAGGGTCGCGAAGACCGCAGCACCGCTAAAAATGAGAAACAGGTGAAAAACTATGGAATCACTACTCACAACTGCCCCTTTACTGCTTGAAATCGATCCTACTGCCCCTATATGAACCCCAGACTCTGAACCACTGCGGCCGGATCCGTCTGGCTTGCGACTCCAATCCGCTGTGCTTGAACAGCAGCTGACAGGATGCAGAGCATTGCCAAAGACAAGTAAGAAAACCGGAGACTATGATTAATGAGCGTAGCAGCTAATAAGGAAAATCTAAGTTTTGAAGCAGAAGTCAACCAACTTCTGCATCTCATGATCCACTCCCTGTATTCCAACAAAGAGATCTTCCTGCGTGAATTGATATCGAACGCAGCCGATGCCTGCGACAAATTGCGCTTTGAAGCGCTGGCGAATGATCAATTGATGGAGGGTGACAGCGAACTACAGATCCAGGTCGATTATGACAAAGAAGCCCGCACCGTCACGGTTCGGGATAATGGCATCGGTATGTCGCGGGATGAGGTCATTCAGAATATCGGCACCATTGCCAAATCCGGCACAGCAGAATTCCTCAAACAACTCTCTGGCGACCAGGTCAAAGATTCCCATTTAATCGGGCAATTTGGCGTCGGCTTCTATTCCAGCTTTATTGTTGCCGAGCGCGTAGAGATTCGTACTCGACGGGCCGGGTTACCACCAGAAGAAGGCGTCCACTGGGAATCTACAGGGGAGGCCGGTTACGAACTCGAAACCATTGATCGAGCAGAGCGCGGCACAGAGATTATTCTCCACCTGCGTAAAGACGAGGATGAGTTTCTGGATAACTGGCGCCTGCGCAACATCATCAGCAAATATTCCGATCATGTACCAGTGCCCATCAAGATGCGTAAACTGGATGACAAGGGGGAAAAGACTGAAGAATGGGAAACTGTCAACAAAGCCAACGCCTTGTGGACACTGCCCAAAAAAGATATCTCCGAGGAGGAGTACAAGGAGTTCTACAAGCACGTCGCGCACGACTTTGAAGACCCCCTGGCTTGGACACACAATCGAGTCGAAGGCAAACTTGAGTACACGTCGCTACTCTATATTCCCAGCCGGGCGCCTTTCGATCTCTATGAGCCAAAGCAGAGTCACGGCATCAAGCTGTATGTTCAGCGCGTGTTTATCATGGATGATACTGAACATCTCATGCCTCGCTATCTGCGCTTTGTACGTGGAGTCATCGACTCCAACGATTTGCCGCTGAACGTCTCCCGGGAGATCCTGCAAAGCAATAAGATCATTGACTCTATGCGCTCAGGCTCGGTAAAAAAGATCCTAGGGCTCCTCGAGTCGATCGCTAAAAACGATCCCGAAAAGTACGCCAAGTTCTGGACCGAGTTCGGTAAGGTGCTCAAAGAAGGTCCCGTTGAAGATATGAACAATCAGGAGCAGATTCTCAAACTGTTGCGGTTTGCCTCCACCCACAATGACTCGGACGAGCAGACTGTCACGCTCGAGGACTACATCGGCCGCATGAAAGAAGGTCAGGAAAAGATCTACTACATCACCGCCGACAGCTACAATGCCGCACTGCATAGCCCCCATTTGGAAATTTTCAAGAAAAAGGGCATCGAGGTGCTGCTAATGTTCGATCGGGTCGATGAGTGGATGATGGGCCATGTTCAAGAGTTTGCAGGGAAGCCCTTTCAATCTGTAGCCAAAGGCGATCTCGATCTGGGCAAAGTCGAAACCGATGCTCAGGAAGAAGCCATCGAGAAAGAGGATAAAAAAGCAGCCAAGAAAATTCTCGAGCAGATCAAGACCACCCTTGGCGAGCAGGTTGAGGATGTACGCCTGTCCGAGCGTCTGACCGAGTCACCATCGTGTATCGTGCTCAATGAACATGACATGGCGCTCTACATGCAACAGCTGCTCAAGCAGGCGGGCCAGGAAATGCCCAGCAGCAAGCCGATTCTGGAAATCAACCCCAGCCACCCCATCATTAAACGGATGGAGGAAGAAACCGACGATGAGCGGTTCGCGGAATGGTCACGGTTGCTCTTGGATCAGGCCATTCTCTCTGAAGGCGGACAACTTGAAGACCCAGCGAGCTTCGTCAGGCGGATGAATGACATTATGTTGACGCTCTCTAAATAGCGTTCCCGCAACCCCCTAAAAGGCCCCGACAAAGGGGCCTTTTTCTTTGCCCGGGAGATTGGGGAAAGATGTTGTAAAACCTTGCGCTATGCTATTCTGTGATGCTATTAACAAATTTTAGTCTTGACGCTTGGGTCAGCCAGTTTTCCAGAATGAGAGAACCGCAAAGAGAAGAATATACCATCATGTTCGCAGATGTTGCGGACAGCACGGGGCTGTATGAGCGCTTGGGGGATATTGAAGCGCAATTCACGATTTCGCAATGCCTGGGGCTGGTCAAAGATCTGGTAGAGCGCAACAAGGGCACTGTCATCAAAACTGCCGGGGATGACATCATGTGCATGTTCGATAAAGCGCATCAAGCCATTGCAGCCGCCTGCTCAGTACAAGAGTCACTGGCCGAAGAAATGGTATTCGATGGTTTACGCATCGCCATGCATATTGGCATTCATTCCGGTATGGGACTGATTACCGAAGGCGATGTATTTGGGGATACCGTCAATGTAGCCGCTCGCGTTACGTCGGCCGCACGCGCAGAACAAATCCTCACCACGCGCGACAGTATCGAACGCCTGCCGGCCGATTTCGAAATCGAAACACGTCGCTATGACAAAGTACAGGTTAAAGGCCGTGCCAAACCTGTGGAGATCTACGAAATCATGTGGCAAGGCTCTGGCAACGCAACCATTTCCATCGCATCAGACTCGCTCGAATTAGCCGGCGCGTTCAGGACACTGCAGATTCGCAACTGCGGCCAAGAGTTCGAACTCAAAGCCAATGCCGCGCCGTTTATCATCGGTCGGGATCTCGAGTGTAATCTGACCATCAATGGCACTATGATCTCCCGGCAACATGCGCTGATCGAATATCGTCGCAACAAGTTCTACCTGCGTGACCAAAGCACCAACGGCACCTATATCCAGCCAGCCGGCGGCTCCCCGTTCTACCTGCGGCGAGAAGAAATTCCGCTTACCGGGGAAGGTGAGATCAGTCTGGGCAAGCTCGTCGACGACCGGCCTGCACTCAATATTTTCTATCGGTTCGTGTGATTCACACTCATGCGTAAACCTATTCTCTGGATCCTCGGGATCGCGCTAGGCCTTAGCATCGTAGGCGGTTGGTTGTGGCGGCTCGCCCCCCCCGCGCAAACTCAACATCAGCTAACCGTCACCGAATTGCCCTGGTTAATTCACATCGATGCAAAGGGCAACCCCCAGGTCTTTGGCGTCACGGTTGGTGTTTCTACGCTTCAAGAAGCCATGCATCATTGGCGGGACATCCCCTCAGTGGCCTACTTTGCAGGCGGCCAGGACCCTGGGTCTCTGGAAGCATATTTCGCAAAAGTCAAAACGGGCCCGCTGGAAGCCCGCGTCATTCTGCGTTTGTTTGCCGACCCAGCTCAACTTGAATCCTTCGCAGCCCATGCAATTGACCCCAAGCCCATGCCAAGCGGCAGCTATAAGTACAGCCTGCCCGATACCCAGTACGCCCAGGCCCATCAGCTGACTATCAAAGAACTCGACTACATCCCCCGCGCGGCACTGGATGAGCAAATCATTAAACAACGTTTCGGAGAACCCGCAGAGTTCGCCACGCTATCGGATGAGAGAACCCTTTGGATCTATCCGGCTAAACGTCTGGCGATCGTCCTCGATCCACATGGCAAGGATGTGCTGCAGTACGCTGCAGGTTCGCACTTTGAAAGCATGCGGCAGCAGTTGCTCAAGGCCGAATAACTGTGCGCAACATGCGTTTTCCAAGACAATCCAGCGTGCTAACTCGTTACCACAATATGCCGTATTCAGAGCCTCAGGCATGTCTCCTATCCAGGCGCTTGCCGCAGGCAGTGGTCACTCCCTTGGCAAGGCAGGCAACTCCGAGAGACGGGGAAAGCCTGAGGCTGCAAACCCAATTTTTAATGAAGTCAGACCGTGCTGAGCACGACCTACTATGGTGCCCGGTTAATAATTACGCGGACAATGACGGATGAACAAAACAACATACGTGCGCATACCGCTGTATATCACTTTAGCTTGAATTGTCTTGGGAACCCCGGCATGGAATAAATAAAGGCGGCCAAGGTTAGGCGTCGCGTTGCATCAATTGGGTCGCAGCTCGAATGTCATCAATTCCGATGCATCAGCAACCAGAGAGGAAAATAGGCGGGATAAAAAAATGCCGCCTCGTAAGGCGGCAAAATAACTCAGGAGGAGTCACATCCAATGAATGTACGCGTACAGTGTAATACCGTTTGCACATTTTGTCCCAAAAGTTGATCTGGGAAAAACAACCGCTCATCCACGCGAATGTGACCCCTATCACAAGCTTCTGACATTCAACCAATTTTCAGGTCATAAAGCGGTCCCGACAAACTCAATTCAACTCCCCACCCGGACGACAATCAACTATCGCATCGCTTGGCACTCAAAGACCGGTACAATCCCTGTAACTTTAGGTGATCACGGATCAATAGGGCGCTCTCCGAGAATAGAGACCGAAACGAGGGGATGCCATTGTCGCTCAATTGAGGCAATTGGTGACTTACATTCAACCTAAAAACCTCAGTTGGGCGCAAAAAAGACGCGTAAGATATTGGTGTGCATGGTGAATCGGAAAAACTCGTGGTCACCTTATTGGTGA
>JANTGD010000193.1 GCA_024763135.1 Thiotrichales bacterium
TGGCACGATCCAGCGTTAATTGTGGCTCAAAATGCTCATTGACTGCGTGTAAACTGCGCTTTTTCTCCAGATTTTGCCTTGTCTCGCACTCACCTGATAGTTTTTCAACAGCCTGTTAAAAGTAACGGTCAGTGTTTTATATTTTCTGTTTTCAAGCGTGTAAGTGGTAATAGTTAGTTTGCTCACCTTTCGGGAGGTAGCCAGGTTAATCACTACTGAGGGGATGGTTCGCTATTTTCTGCGTCAATACTAAATGACCGATTAGCTTTCTGGGAGAGCAGGAGGAAGTCTTCGCGTGTTTGAGAACTGTGCAAACGAGCCGAACTGGCGTGTTCAAGTCATGCCGGACATGTGATGCTTATTCGCTTTTTAGCGTTGATAGATTTGGATTCGTGACGGGATGGTGACAATAGACGACATGCTGCTCGTTGATTCGTGTGCGCTGGGGGCGTTCTGTGCGACAACGCTGATCAGCGTGCGGGCAGCGGCTGTAAAACACACAACCAGTGGGGCGCGCGATGGGAGAAGGCGGCGGCTGGAGATGCGCTTGCGTACACCGCAAGCGTTCACGCTCGGCGGCTGGGTCGGACTTTGGGATAGCGGTGAGGAGAGCATGGGTGTAGGGATGATGAGCTGCGCCAAAGAGTGCCGATGTGGGTGCAATTTCCATCACCTGCCCCAGATACAGCACGAGAATGCGATCGGCCAGATGACGGACGACACGCAAGTCGTGAGAGATCATGAACAGACCGAGTTGCCGGTTGCGCTGGAGGTCGAGCAACAGATTAATGATTTGTGCCTGAATCGAGACATCCAGTGCGGAGACGGGCTCGTCGCAGAGCAGCAGGCGGGGTTCAGTCACCAGGGCGCGGGCGATGCCGATACGTTGTGCTTGGCCACCCGAAAATTCATGGGGAAAACGCTCGAGGTGCTCCGCCGCGAGCGCGACCTCACTGAGTGCCTGGAGTATGCGATTTTCACGTTCTTTGGCAGTGAGCTGACGAGCGAGGTAACGCAGCGGTTCCTCAAGAATCTTGCGCACGGTCAGGCGCGGATCCAGCGCGTCGAATGGATCCTGAAATATATACTGAACTAGGTGGCCAATGCGCCGTGTATCGACCGGTTGGTGGGGGCTCCCAATGCGCTCTCCCTGTAATCGAACAGTACCGCTGCTGATGGGCGTCAGCCCGCAGACTGCGCGCGCCAGCGTGGATTTACCGCAGCCCGATTCACCGACGATGGCCAGAGTGGTGCCGCTGGGTAGTTCGACACTCACCTTTTCGACGGCGAGCAGGTGGCGATGGCGATCGAGTGGGTAACTGACGCTCAGGCTTTCGATTTGCAGCAGGGCAGTCATAGCGCCGCATCCAGATGACAGGCGCGCCAATGACCCGCGCGGATTTCGTGTAATGGCGGTAGTTCATGATGGCAACGTGAAAACGCCTGTTCACAACGCGGCGCAAAAGCACAGCCCTGTGGAATTTGATCAGGTTGTGGCGGTTGTCCGGGAATGCTGTACAGGGGCTCCCGTGCTGGCCCTTGGTGGCCCGGAACAGCGCGCAGCAAACCGCGCGTATAGGGATGAGCTGGACGGGTAAACAGATCCTCCACGCTGCCGATCTCCACGAATAGGCCTGCATACATTACGACGATTCTTTGACAGACACCGGCGGCCAGGTGTAAGTCGTGGCTGATGAGCATGAGCGCCCGGCGCTCGCTGGCGGTCTGTAACAATGCCATGATGTCGGTCTGCACGGTGACATCGAGCGCAGTCGTTGGTTCATCGGCTATCAGCAGGCGGGGTTCGCAGAGCAGCGCCATGGCGATCATCACTCGCTGACGCATGCCCCCTGACAATTCATGAGGATAGGCACGCATGCGGATGCTGGCCTCGGGTAAGCGCACACGCTCAAGCAAATCCACTGCACGTGCTTGTGCTGCACGGCGTGACAGGCGCTCATGCCAGCGCAGGACTTCGGTAAGTTGTCGGCCCACGGTCAGATAGGGGTTAAGCGCGCTCATTGGATCTTGAAAGATCATAGCGAGCTGATTACCGCGCAAACGCTGAACGGTTTGCGCATCTGCGGTCAGCAAATCAATGCCATCGAAGCAGACGCGACCGCTGACCTGGGCATTATCCGGGAGCAACCCCAGTGTAGCAAAACACAACTGGCTCTTGCCCGAGCCGGATTCGCCGACAATGCCAAGGCGCTCTCCTGCCCCTAAGCTCAAGTTGATGCCGCGCAGTGCTTCGATTTGGGCTTCGCTCGTGCAAAAACTCAGCCGCAGGTTATCCAACCAGAGCAAAGAACGACTCATCGGGGTGTCCCGGTACGTGGATCCAGCGCATCGCGTAGCCCGTCACCGAGAAAATTCAAGGCGAGTAGTGTCACTGCGAGCAGACTGGCAGGCAATAGCAACGTCCAGGGAGCGGATTCCATTGACTGCGCGCCCTCAGCGATCAATACCCCCCAACTGGTCAGCGGTTCCTGCACACCGAGCCCGAGAAAACTCAAAAAAGATTCGAAAAGAATGACTTGGGGTACGGTTAAGGTCGCATAGACAATGACCGGACCCAGGGTGTTTGGAATAATATGTCGGCGGATGATCTGAAATTCGGAGGCGCCACTCAATCGAGCTGCATCCACAAAGCCGCGATGTCGTACACTCAGGGCCTGTCCACGCACAATCCGCGCCATAGTCAGCCATTCCACAGCGCCGATGGCCACAAAAATAAGGACCAGGCTACGCCCAAAAAAGACCATCAATAGTATCACGAAGAACATAAAGGGCAGGGCATACAGAACATCGACCACGCGCATCATCAGCGCATCCCAACGGCCGCCCAGGTACCCCGCCGTCGCGCCATACAGCACGCCGATCAATAAACTCACAGCCGTTGCCACAAGACCAACCAACAGGGAAATCCTGCCTCCGCTCAAACTGCGCACGAACAGGTCGCGTCCTAATGCATCGGTACCAAAGTAATGGGCGCCCTCCCAGCTGGGCGGTGCTGCGATAGACTCCCAGTCGATCTCATCGAGCGCCCAGGGACTCAAGGCAGGCCCTAATAGACATACCAAGGTAATGCCAAGTAATACCCCCAGGCTTGCGAACGCGGCACGATGGTGACGCAGTCGCAGCCAGGCGCGTTGCCAGTTCTTCTGCATGCCTTGGGTTTCTTCAAAGGACATGCGTCAAGGCCGCGTCGCGTTGTGCATGGCGGATGCGAGGATCGAGCCAGGCATATAACAAGTCGACAAGAAGATTTAAGAGGATGATCAGCACTGCATAGAAAACTACCACGCCCATGACAAGGGTGTAATCACGATTTAATGCGCCCTGGACGAAATAACGTCCAATACCCGGGATACCGAAAATCTGCTCGATGACCACTGAACCGGTCACAATCGCTGCCGTGGCTGGCCCGAGATAGGAAATGACCGGCAATAGAGTGGGGCGCGCTGCATGCTGCAACAAAATCTTGCGTAGCGGTAGCCCCTTGGCGCGTGCAGTACGAATATAAGCGCTGTGCAGCACTTCTATGAGGCTGGCGCGTGTTAAGCGCGCAATGTAAGCGACTTGCGGCAAACTTAAAGCAATTACGGGCAGAATTCGGTAGCGCAGCTCGTCGCCCCAGCCACCGACCGGAAGCCAGTGCAGATAGACCCCAAAAATCAAACCGAGCACAGGGGCCATGACAAAGTTTGGAATCACAATGCCTAGCATGGCTGTAGACATGACGAAGTAATCCATCCAGTGGTTGCGGCGCAAGGCCGCGAAAACGCCCATGGCTAAGCCCAAGAGTACTGCGATGAGCATGGCGCTCGCGCCGAGTTGCAACGAGACAGGAAAGCCCTGCCAAATGAGTTCGGTGACAGAGTAATCCTGATACTTGAACGATGGGCCAAAATCGCCGTGTAAGAGATTGGCAAGATAATGGAGGTATTGCCGCCACAAGGGCTCATCCAGGTGAAAGCTGGCATTTAGATTGGCTGCGATTTCGGGTGGGATGGGGCGCTCACGATCGAAGGGGCCGCCCGGTGCCCAGCGCACCAGAAAAAACGCCAGCGTCACGATCAAAAAGAGCGTCGGTACCGCGCTGAATAAACGGCGAAGGGCAAAGTGCAACACGGGAGGTTGGGTCCTGTCAGTGGGGTCGAGGGCGTATTTTACGCCAGTACATCGTCCAGTTTAAAATGACGGACACAGTTGTCCTGTCTGCATTGCTGGGTAGGCGCACTTCGCAGGGAATGGTTGTTCCCTTCCCAAGAAGTGCAACAACGCCGGGGATGCAGTCAGGGCGACCCCTCGGGCGCTGCTGTGATACTGCAACTGTGGGTTGCAGTGCTTGCCAAGGACGCTGCCATTGCCTGCGCGCTGCGCCTTGACGCGCAGCATCGCAAAAGTGCTGAGTGCGTCATTTTAAACTGGATAATGTACTGGCCCTGCAGAGGCTGCCGTAAAACTACGTAGCCCGAGCTGTGTTGCGAGTCTATACATTTAATCAGGCCTGTCCGAGAGCCATCGGCTTTATGGCAGAGTCAGGAACCGGGTAGGGTGCACGTCCATAATATTATCCACCCAACCAATGATGCGCGGATCAACGAGATGCTGCGTTGTATAAAAGTAGATGGGTAGAATCGGCAAATCGTCGAGCAGCTGTTGTTCCGCTAGCTGCAGTGTCGTATTGCGCTGGCGGGGCTCGGCCGTAGTTTCGGCCCGCTGGATGAACTGATCGAAGGCAACGTTGTGGTATGCCGAAGGATTCATATCTCCCACATCGGATTTAAATAGGCTTAAAAAGCTGTAGGCGTCGTTGTAGTCGCCGATCCAGCCCGCACGAATGATCTGAAATTCCCGTTGTTTACGCGAATCGAGATAAACCTTCCATTCCTCGTTGCGCAGTGTTGTTTTGACACCCAGTGCCTGCTTCCACATCGCAGCGATGGCAATCGCAACCTTTTTATGGTTGTCGCTGGTGTTGTAGAGCAGTTCTACCCGTAAAGGGTTGGCTTTGCTGTAACCGGATTCGGCGTACAGCCGCTGGGCTTTTTGGATCCGTTCAGCCTGGCTGAGTCCGGCTTCTTCAAGGGCTTGGGGCGTGTAACCGGGAATCCCCGGCGGCACCCAGCCATACGCGGGTATCTCGCCACCCTGAGTGACTTTGTTGGTCAGGATATTTCGATCTATTGCCAGAGTCAGGGCTTTGCGCAGTTTGGGTTGTTCTGCGAAAGGTGGGCGACTCAGGTTGAATGCATAGTAATAGGTGCCGATGTACGGCGAGCTGTGGAATGCAGCGGCCAGATGCGTTTTTATCCAGGGAATCTGAGTGGCGGGTACGTCTTCGGTGATTTGCAGCTCTCCGGCCCGAAAGCGCTTGAGTTCAGCATTTTTGTCTTCCGTGGGTAAGTAGACGACAGCGTTGATTTTAACGCTGTCTGCGGCGTGAAAATAGGGGTTCTTTTGTAGACGAATATGCGCTTGCGGTAACCATTCGCTGAGTTGATAGGGGCCATTGCTGATCAGATGGCCTGGTCGGGTCCAGCGGCGACCGTGGGCTTCGATGGCCCGGCGTGGAGCGGGGTAGGCCATATGATGGGTAAGCAGTTGCAGAAAATAGGGCGCGGGATGGTGTAGTGTGATCTGTAGCCGGTGCGGATTCACTGCTTTAATGCCAAGTTGCGCAGGATCTTTGAGCTGCCCTTTGCTATAAGCCTCAGCGCCTTTGATTGGCCAAAGAATAAATGCGTAATCCGAGGCAGTGGTTGGATTCAATGCGCGTTCAAACGCATAGACAAAGTCTGCCGAGGTCACGGGGCTGCCGTCCGACCAACGTGCATCGGAGCGGAGGGTGAAATCGTATTGCAGGCCGTCGTCACTGATCTGCCAGTGAGTCGCCACCCCGGGTATCAATTTGCCATCGGCAGCTTCGGCCAGCAGGCCTTCGAAAAGATCCCGCTGGATGCACGCCTCGGTCACGCCTGAAGAGCGGTGTATATCCAAAGTCTCCGGCTCGGCACCATTGCCGCGATACAGGACCGTCTGGCCTAGCACTTGCTGAGTCAGGCATAACAAGACTACGGTGATGAATTGCCTGACAGGGCGCAACGGCTGCATCACGGCTGATCGGGGGTGCGAGGCATGCAGGGAGCGGCCGGTTTAGCGTATCGGCAGTGGACGGCCTTGCGGTGGCGCAGGTCGGCTTTGGGGTTGGGCCGTCTTGATCCTAGGCAGGCCAATGCGCACCAATCCCTGCAGATTTTCGCGTTGCATATGGCGCAGATCCGCATTGGGCGGTGTTTCGATCCACTCCTGAAAGTTATTGAAGGCACGTTGTTCGAAGAACATACCATTGGGATTTTCATTGCGGACCGACTCGCTGCGTTCTACGCGCACCATCAGACCACCGGGGCGCGGTTGTACGAATACATCTTCTGGGCTAATACCGTGCACGCGTATATCCAGGTAATAGAACTGCTCATCCTGCCAGCGATGGGTTTCAACCGACGTCGACATGAACTGGGTCGGTGGCAGCGGGCGCATCGGCGGTTGTGCGAAGGCGGGAAGAGAGAGCAGGCAGGCCACTACGGTAGCCAGTAGCACGAAACGATAATGCATAGGTCAACCTCCATCGATTGAGGTGTTCTTTAATTGTGAGGTAACTATTCCGGCTGCTTAGATGCCGTCTTAGATCACGGCATCCAGGGTTCCAGCATGGGTGTCTCTTCACTTCTGTGACCCCGCAAGCGTCAAAAATCCGCAGACATCGGTCACGAGAGGAGCAGGTATCGTAGTTACCTTGAATAGTCTAACAGTTTTATGCTGACTCAGCGGAAGTTGAACCTAAAAACCTCAGTTGGGCGCAAAAAAGACGCGTAAGATATTGGTGTGGATGGTGAATCGGAAAAACTCGTGGTCACCTTATTGGTGATGA
>JANTGD010000194.1 GCA_024763135.1 Thiotrichales bacterium
TCGTGGTCACCTTATTGGTGATGAGAGGTTTTTCTGGTTTGCCAGGTGCGCCAAGGGCTTGCGTGGACTTTCGTGATCCAACTGCAGAATCTAGGTTGAATCGCAGGCTTGGCACTGTGATTGAGTGTGGGGAAGGCGAGTGGCGTTTTGAAACGTTAGGTGAAAGTATGGTGGCCAGGGACAGAATCGAACTGCCGACACGGGGATTTTCAGTCCCCTGCTCTACCGACTGAGCTACCTGGCCTTATTATTGGCTGGAGGTCTGAGCCTCCGGTGTGCGGGAAGGGCGGTATTAAACCCACTTGGCGGGATAACGTCAAGTGGGTTTTTATAACTCGATGTTTAAAGTTGCGGGAGTTTACGATTAAACACGTTTAAAAACAGACAGATAAGCACAGTCGCTTTGCCCAAAGGCCGGTCGCGCAAGCTGCGCTCTGTATGTGCCTTACTGTTGCTATTGATTTTCCGGCTTCCAATTATCGATGTCCGAGGCGCCTTCGCCGAAGAAAAACTTCTCCATCTCCTCTTCGAGAAACTTGCGCGCCTTTGGGTCGATCGGGCTCAGCCGATATTCGTTGATGAGGATGGTTTGCTGGCGCAGCCATTGTTGCCAGGCTTCTTTGGATACCTGTTCGAAGATACGCTTACCGAGTTCACCGGGATAGGTAGGCCGTTCCAGTCCTTCGGCTTCTTTTTTGAGATAGACGCAGTTCACCATGCGTGTCATTGGTTACTCCTAAATCGAATAAATGGGTTAGTCAGAGCCCTGCTGTCGCTGCCGATATTGGTCGAGGAGTGTCACGACGGGCGCCGGCAGGCCACCAGGGGGCGTTTGACTGGGTTTATACCAGAGCCTCGTCTCGCTGACTAATTCTTTGACTTTGGCATGAAGCGGCTGACCGAGTTTGCACAAAACCGGCTGGATCACGAGCGTGAAATGGGTGAATTGATGCTGCACCTGCGCCCATTCATCGCGCTGCTCGATAGTGCGCTGGTAATTCGCCAGAACGTAGTCGCTGCAGTCCGCCTCTAGGGCGATCGCAGGGAAGGACCAGAGCCCCCCCCAAACGCCCGACTCCGGCCGTTTTTCCAGAAGCAGCCGCCCCTGGGAATCCTCGAGGAGCAGGAAATTCTCATGCCGTTGTGGGCGAGCTGTTTTAGGCTTGGCTTGTGGAAACCTGTGCTGCGTCTGCTGCTGATGGGCTCGACAACCGGCCCGCACGGGGCAATTTGCGCAGGCGGGCTGCGTGCGCGTACATACCAAGGCGCCCAAATCCATAATAGCCTGAGTGTATTGGGCAAACCGCTGCGCGGGCGTATGCCGCTCTGCCAATGCCCAGAGCTGTTTCGCGACCTGGCTGCGGCCTGGCCAGCCTTCGATGGCGTGGTAACGCGCGAGCACTCGTTTGACATTGCCATCTAAAATGGCCGCCCGCTTGCCACAGGCCAAAGACAGAATCGCGCCGGCTGTGGAACGCCCGATACCGGGCAATGCCTCGAGCTGGCCCAGCTCGCACGGCAGTTGCCCGGCATGCTCCTGAACCACCTGCTGCGCGGCCCGATGCAGGTTTCGCGCCCTGGCGTAGTACCCCAGCCCTGTCCACGTCGCCAATACCTCATCCAAAGGGGCCACCGCGAGCTGGGCCACACTTGGAAAGCGCATCATGAACCGCTGATAGTAGCCAAGGACGGTTTTGACCTGCGTCTGCTGCAGCATGATTTCAGACACCCACACATGGTAGGGCGTTGCATCGCGCTGCCAGGGCAAGTCTTTGCGGCCATGCTGATCGTGCCAGTCCAGCACGCGCCGGCTAAAGTCTTTTGCGACTATCGGAACAACCCTTTGAGCTGATCTTGCAGTTGATCTTCCAGATTTTGCTTGAGTTCGTCCTGCTTTTGTTTGACCTGCTCCTGCAAGCGTGATTTTTCAGCCTCCGCTTTGGCCTTGAGTTCGGCTTGTTTTTTGTCTTGCTCTGCTTTGAGCTGCTGCTTGAGCTTGTCCTGCTCTGCGCGCAACCGCGCTTTGGCTTTTGCCTCTTCCTCTTTGAGTCTCAATTTGAGGATTTTATCGGCTTCCAATTTAAAACTGAGCTGCTCAAACGGCCCTTTGATGTGCAGGGGCAGATAGCGGTTTGCTTTGTCGGCGTCTCCGGGCTGCGCCAGGCTGAGCGTATAGTTGAGATAGCTCTTCGGCAGGTCGATGGTACCGGCCCCCTTGCCCACGAAAATAGGCGCCTCGATGAACAGGTCGTCATTGCTGACCACACCATTGTGCAGAGTGGCCGTCATGGTCATTTGCGAAAATCGCGTTTCATCGGTGATTGCTTCGGTAACTGGGGGCTTGCCCTGGAACTTTCGCAACACGTTTCTGGCTTCGTTAATCTGGCGGGAAAGCTTGGAGCCCTTAATCGTCCCTTCTTTAAAGCTCGCTTGCGCCGTACCCTGCAACTGCGCTTTCAGTGTTGAGATGCGCTCTCCCGACGTCTTGAGGGATGTTTTGAACATGGCGATGCCAGAGACATAACGATCGCCCAACAGCGCTTCAAGAATTTCCGCAGAACGGACACCCTGCAAATCGATTTGGGCTGCATAGCGTGGCGTGGCCCGCGTGACATCGAGGCTGGCCACCATGGACGCTGCGCCGCCATAGAGCTGTGCCTTCAGAGGATTGATCTCGAGCCGACCGCCATGCGCCTTCACCGCCAGACTGGCATCGGTCAGTTGCAGTTTCTTTACGATCAGCGACTTGACAGTCAGCGTACCTTGCATGTCCAGACTGCGTAACAGCGCCACCGGTAGCTCAATTTTGTCGGTGGTAGCGGTGGGGGAAGTGCCGCCGGTGCTCGCGCTTTCGCTGGCACTTGCCGGAGGGAGGTAATCATCGACGTTGATGCGGTCTAGCGCCAGATCGAAACGCGTCGCCAGGCGTTTGAGGTCTTCGACAGCCGCACGCCCCGTGAGTTGCGAGTCATCCAGACGTAGCTCCAGGGTATCTGCGCGAACACTGTTTAAGTTGCCGGAAAAATCGACCGCAAGCGCTGCCGAGTTTAAGGCCTTTGAATTGGCCGTAGGCGGCAGCGCAATGTCCAGCTGCTTAGCCACCTGCCGGGGGTTGAATTGACTGGTTTTAAGCTGTCCGGTGAAATGCGGGGCATCGATAAACTGCTCTACCGCCAGGCCACCTTCGGCTTGAATGCCCAGCGCATCGACACGCAAGGGTTTGATTTGCAACGTTTGAGTTTGCGTATTGGCTGAGAACCCCAAGCCCAGGTTTACAGCCACCCCGTCGGGCGGCAACCCCGCACCCTTGAGCGTGACAGCTAGGTCGAGCCCGTCTCCCTGATAGACCCCCGTGTTAGGGTCTGCACTCAATTGGCCTTTCAGATTGACCCAGAGCGCTGTGTCGTTCTGGCTTAAGGCCAGATCGAGCGATACGGGCACATCCACACCCCAAGCCAGCCGCCCGGTCGTAATGTTCAGAGGCTTGATGAGCAGTGTCGTACCGGAGTGTGCGTCCGCGTAACGCAGCTGCGCATCAGTAAGCGCAATGCCTGCAATATCGATTGCCATTACAGCACCCTGTTCGGTGCCGGTACGCTCTGCGGGTTTCGCCTCTGCGGTTTGATCAGCATGCAGCAAATCTTCCCAGTTGGTTTTACCGGCTTGATTCTTTTCGAGATTGAGGCTGACGCCCAACGCCTCTATTTTCTTGGCCTTGATCTGCTTCTTTAAAAGCGGTAGCAGAGCTACCTTAACCCCGACTGCGTCGAACTGCGCAAATGGCTCGTTACCAAAGCCCTCAGCATTGGATAGCGTTGTTTTTCCGATATTCAGCCCTACCCATGGAAAAAAGCTCCATGAGATATCCCCGGCAATGATCAGGTTTCGCCCTGTCGCCTTTTTTACCTGTGCGGCAATTTGTGGTTTGTAATCATTTGGATCCAGCGTCGCCACCAGCGTCAATGCGCCGCCGACTGCCACAACGATAAACAGCAGTAACCCTACCAGTGCCCACTTGAGTACTTTCATGTTTGCTTCCTCTTCGCCGAGTCGTAATGCTACAACACGCCTTTGTCCAAACCACTTATTACACTGTTACCACTCAGCTTACCCCTGACATACGCCAGCTCGGCGTTAAACCCACATTTTCGCCTTGATCTGACGTATTTGAGGGGCGGTCTGAGAGTTACGCCACTTTTGACCACGCGCTGAGTAGCACCCTCAAACTCAGGCATCACCGAGCTGGGGTGGGGCCTGGGCCAATAGTGTGTCCCGTTGCCAGTCGCCGGACTTGCCGCCGGACTTTCTGACCAAACCAATACCGTGCATGCTCATGCCACGATCGACTGCTTTGCACATATCATAGATCGTCAACAGCGCGATCTGGACGGCTGTCAGGGCCTCCATCTCGACACCCGTCTTGCCGTAGGTCTCACAACGCGCCAGGCAATGCACGCAGTTACGTTCGGCCAAGATCTGAAAATCCACGTCCACATGCGTCAGCGCCAGTGGATGGCAGAGCGGAATCAGATCGGCTGTGCGCTTGGCGGCCATAATGCCCGCAATGCGCGCAATCCCCAGCACGTCACCTTTTTTGTGACTACCGGATTGAATCAATTGCAGCGTCTCAGGCTGCATTTCGATCCAACCCTGGGCTTCAGCAATGCGGTGCGTTTCGTGTTTGTCCCCCACATCAACCATGTGGGCGTTGCCATCTCTATTGAAATGTGTCAGATCGTTCATAATGTCTTAGCATGAATGAGTGGAAAATTAGCCAGCTTCGTGGCCGGATTGTAGTATAGAGCCCATGATCAACATAAAATATTTCGCCAGCCTTCGCGAGTCGCTGGGCAAACAGCAAGACCAGATCCCCTGCCCCTCCCCCTGCACGGTGGAACAAGCCTGGACGCAAGCCAACCCTGACACTGCGCCGCCTGAGCATATTCTGGTCGCAATCAACCAGGAATACGCCAGCCTCGACGCCGCGCTTAAAAGCGGAGATGAAGTTGCATTCTTTCCCCCGGTGACAGGCGGCTGATGGATAACGTGCGCTTGCTCGACAGAGCGTACAACCCCTGGGCATTACTTGAAGCGTTCCAGCAGGCCCGGTTTGCGGACGCGACGGATTTTGGCGCAACAGCGGTTTTTACCGGCACCATGCGCGACTTCAATGAAGGCGATGACGTGGCTAAGATGTACCTGGAACACTACCCCGGGATGACGCTGCGGTACCTGCAGACACTGGCGGATACAGCCAAGCAGCGCTGGTCGCTGAACGACTGTCTGATCGTCCATCGCTACGGAGACATTAACCCCGGCGAAACCATCGTGCTAACGGCTGCATGGTCGGCCCACCGAGGCGCGGCATTCGACGCTTGCCGCTATCTTATCGAAGATCTCAAACATCACGCCCCGTTCTGGAAGAAAGAAACGCTGGCGAACGGCGACACGCGTTGGGTCGCCGAAAATACGCCAGGGTGATCACGCAATCCCGATCATCGGATCAGCAGAAAAAACTGGCGTCCGTTACGACTGATATTGAGCAATAACGCGCGGCTGTTGAGCTTGGCAGCAGCGGCAATATCCTGGGCCTTGGTCACCGGTTGACGGTTGACACTGATAATGACATCTCCTGGCAGCAAACCCGCCCGCGCTGCCGGTGTACCCGGCTCGATTTCCGAGACAATCACCCCGGGACTTCCGTCCACAAGGACCTCTTCAAAGGTCGCTCCGCCGAGTTTCTCGCTCAGATCTGTGCCCGTGAGCGTGCTGACTTGCGGCTCTTCAATGGTGGCCGAAAGCGTGCGGGTCCGGCCATTGCGTATCACTTTGATTTTTACTTGGCTGCCGACGCTCAGTAATCCAATGGCGTTGCGCAACTGATCGGAATCGGCCACGGGTTTACCATTCACTGCGACAATCACGTCACCGACTTCCAGCCCGGCCCGTTCCGCCGGAGAGTTGGGCTCAATCTGCGACACCACCGCGCCACGACGGGCCTTGATATTGAAGGCATGCGCCAAATCCGGCGTCAGGTCCTGTATGCCGATGCCCAAACGACCGCGGCGCACTTCTCCATATTCGATCAATTGATGAGAGATCGCGCTGGCCATATTGATGGGAATGGCAAAACCGATGCCGATGTTGCTTCCATTAGGGCCCAATATCGCGGTATTGATACCCACCAGCTCTCCACGCAGATTGACCAGTGCGCCACCGGAGTTTCCAGGATTGATGGAAGCGTCGGTCTGAATAAAATTTTCGTAGGATTCAATGCCCAGCCCCCGGCGTCCCAACGCACTGACGATTCCCGAGGTCACTGTTTGCTTCAGCCCGAAGGGATTACCGATCGCAACCACGAAATCGCCCACTTGCAGCGCATCGGAATCGGCAAAGGGGATCGCGGTCAAATCATCCGCGTCGATGCGCAACACCGCGATATCCGCATCGGGGTCACTGCCTTTGACTTCGGCCTGAAAGCTGCGCCCGTCTTTGAGTGTAACCGTTATATTGTCTGCATCTTCGATCACGTGATTGTTCGTTAAAACATAGCCCTGTTTGGCATCGACAATCACCCCCGAGCCCAGCCCCTGGGTTTGCTTTTCCTCCCGCGGCGTGCCAAAGAAATACTCAAACAGTGGATCGCTAAATTGTGGGGAGCGCACAACGACCCGGCCTTGGGTTGCAATATGTACGACGGCGGGGGTCACATCCTTGAGCATGGGCGCCAACGAAGGCACGATCTTTCCATCGGCGATTACAGGTATACCGCTATGGCTTGGCGCGCTGGCCAGCCATAGCAGCAGCGCAATCAATAACGTGAGGTAAGGTACAGGCCGGGATGACATGAATTGGAATCCTTTAAAGGGGCGACAGGTTCAGATACCGCATCTGCAGTGGACTATTACTTAGTGACTCAGACGA
>JANTGD010000195.1 GCA_024763135.1 Thiotrichales bacterium
ATCACCATAGGACCACTATGATTCATAAAAACAAAACCACATCTAACTCCTTGATGACTCACTGATACAGACAGTTTGGGCTTGGCGGTGTACTAGTCGCGAAAACTAATGACCGGCCATTGTTGTTCAATCGCGGTTTTACGCAGTTCAGCATCCGGATCTACGGCGACAGGGTGGGTGACTTGCTGAAGCAGGGGGATGTCGTTATGCGAGTCGCTATAGAAATGGCTTTGCGCTAATAAATGTAGGTCGTCGCCTAACCATTGCTGAAGGCGTGCAACTTTTCCCTGCTGAAAACAGGGTGTTCCCGCAATGCGTCCTGTGAACGCCCCATCGACAAACTCCGGTTCTGTGGCGATGAGGTGTTCGACGCCAAAGGCTTCGGCAATCGGTTTTGTGACGAAACTGTTCGTTGCAGTAATGATCACGAGGATATCGCCGGCATGACGATGTTCCTCCAGTTTGGCCTGCCCTTTCGGGAGCATGATCGGCCTGATTTTTGTTTCGATGAATTCGGCGCGCCAATCGTGTAATTGCTCCAGAGAGTTTTCTTTGAGTGGGCGGAAAGCGAACGCGGCAAATTCATGAATATCCAGCTGACCTGCTTGATAGAGGCGATAGAATCGTTGATTGGCGGCTGCATATTCAGCGGCATCGACAACGCCTTTTTCCACCAGAAATTGTCCCCATGCGTAATCGCTATCGCCACCCAATAAGGTATTGTCGAGATCAAATAATGCCAAGCTCATTTTAGGTCAGTCCTCAGTCAGGGTTGGATGCGTGGCAGGCAGGCTGGGAGTGTGTTGTCAGAGCGCGATTTTGCAATCGCTGCATCCACGGTTCCCGGTAAGTCTGCGTACTAGTACATCGTCAACACGATATTGGCGGCTACAGAGCATCCCAAATTCGTCAATGCAAGGCGCGTCCCGCAGGAAAGGGTTGCTCCCTTTTCAAGGGGCGCAACGCCGCAGTGGCGGATTCGGGGTGCTCCCGGAGGGCGAGCCGGAAAGCGGCCATCCGGGGTGTTGCGCTCGCCTGAATTGGCGACGGCCAGTCCTGCGCTCGCGCGCCTACCGGCTGACCGCTTTCCGGCTCGCTGTAGCCGCCAATATCGTATTGACGATGTACTAGGCAGCGGGTGAAAGTATACAGGATGTGGTTGTTTGCTGGATCCTTCAGCATGTGGAAGAATAATCCGGTACGCAGACGGAGTGGTGGAAGGCAAGGTGATCGATGCAGAGGGCTATAGACCGAATGTTGGCATAATTTTAGCCAATGCCCGTGGACAGGTGTTTTGGGCAAAGCGAATCGGTCAGGAGGCATGGCAGTTTCCTCAGGGTGGTATCCGCGAAAGCGAGTCGCCCGAAGAAGCGATGTATCGAGAACTGGAAGAGGAGGTCGGGCTGCGTGCAAATCAGGTTCGAGTGATCGCATCGACGCGTCGCTGGCTGCGCTATCGTCTCCCTGACCATCTACTCCGACGCCACTCTCATCCTCTGTGCATTGGACAGAAGCAACGCTGGTTTCTGCTACGGATGGAGTGTGGGGAGAACGAGGTCTGTTTTGATCGTACCGGCCATCCAGAATTTGATGGCTGGAAATGGGTCGATTATTGGTATCCGTTGGACGAGGTGGTGTTTTTCAAGCGTAAAGTCTATCGACAGGCATTACACGAACTCGCCCCGAATCTAAAGCGGCTCCGTCAAGACCACAATGGCTAACGGGTGGTGACAGTGGAACCGCGATGCTTCCGGTACTAAGACGTATTGTTCAGGAAGTCAATGCGGCCGAAGATTTGGGGCACGCGCTGAAAATCATCGTTGCCCGTGTTAAAGAAACCCTCGAAGCGGATGTCTGCTCCGTTTACCTCAATCTGCCGGGATCCGATCAGTTGTCATTGTTGGCGACGGATGGCTTGCAGCCAGAAGCCGTCGGTCGCGTTCACCTCTCGTACAACGAGGGGCTCGTTGGCTTGGTGGCGCAACGTGCCGAGCCCATTAATCTGAGTGAAGCGCATAGTCATGAGCGCTTCAAGTATTTTCCCGAAACCGGGGAAGAGCGGTTCCATGCTTTTCTGGGTGTCCCTATTCTGCACTACCGTCGCGTCTTGGGCGTGGTTGTTGTTCAGCATGCAGCGCCGCGACGTTTCGAAGAAGATCACGAAGCGTTTTTGGTGACCCTGGCGGCCCAGCTTGCCGGAGCAATTGTGAGTGCCGAAATCACCGGTGAATTGCTGGCATTCAATCCTTCACCGGGGCGTGCCGCTGCGCGGGTCACAGGCATTGCCGGAGCACCGGGTATTGGCATTGGCCGAGCCTTGGTGTGTTTCCCCGAAAAAGACCTCTTTGCGGTGCCTGACCGCGTAGCGCAGGATGTGCCTAAAGAAATCGAGCGGTTCAGAGCCGCTGTGGAACGAGTCCAGACCGATTTGCTGGCCATCAAGGAAAGGATGGGGTCATTACTGCCAGCTGAAGATCGCATGTTATTCGACGCTTACATGTTGATACTTTCGAGTGAAACGCTCAATCGGGGTACCATCGATCGCATTCGCCAGGGGACGTGGGCAGCAGGGGCATTACGCCAGACAATCGAGCAGTCAGTGGCCGACTTTCAGGGTATGGAGAATGATTACCTCAAAGAGCGAGCCAGCGATCTGAAGGATCTTGGGCAACGGATTCTCCAGCAGATCCTGCGCACTGAGCAGAACCCCAAGCAAAGTTTTCCTGCCAACACGATACTCATCGGTCATGAATTGGCTGCAACCCATCTTGCTGATGTCCCCCTTGAGCATCTGGCTGGATTGATCTGTACAAGTGGTTCTGCGTCTTCCCATGTGGCGATATTGGCCCGGGCTCTGGGCGTGCCGACTGTCATGGGCGCAGAGAGTCTGCCAGTGACGCGCTTGGACGGCAGAGAAGTGATTGTCGATGGGTATGAAGGGCAAATCATTTTACAACCGGGTGATGAAGTCCGGGCCGAGTTCGCTCGCCTTGCCCAAGAAGAGAAAGAACTGGATAAATCGCTGCTGAGCAGCACTCAGGGAGATGCAATTACGCCCGATGGGGTGCGTATTTCTGTGATGGTCAACAGTGGTTTAATGGCTGACTTTTTAAGCGAAAAAACCATTGCGGCCGACGGGATTGGATTGTATCGCACCGAGTTTCCATTCATGGTGCGGGAGCGTTTTCCGGGAGAGGATGAACAGGCACGAATCTATGCGCGGGTACTGGACCTTTTCCCACAAAAACCTGTCACTTTGCGGACTTTGGATGTGGGCGGTGATAAACCTCTGAGTTATTTTCCAATCGAGGAGGATAATCCGTTTCTAGGTTATCGCGGTATTCGGATTTCCCTGGATCATCCGGAAATTTTCTTGGTGCAGCTACGCGCGATGCTCAAAGCGAGCCGACGTCATGGCAATCTGCAAATCCTGTTTCCCATGATTGGTTCCGTCATGGAATTAGAAGAGGCATTGAGTCTTTTAGAGCGCGCTAAAACTGAACTGTTTGATGAGGGTATCACCGTCCCTACCCCGAAGGTGGGGGCAATGATCGAAGTGCCTGCGGCGATCTACCTCACGGAACATCTTGCGGCGAAGGTTGATTTCATCAGTGTTGGCACCAATGACTTGGTGCAATATGTGCTGGCGGTAGACCGGAATAATGCCCGGGTCGCGAGTCTTTACAATGATAAGCACCCCGCCGTGCTGTGCGCGCTCAAAATGATCGTAGAAGGTGCGCACAGGCAGGGGCGCAGCGTATCAATCTGTGGTGAGATGGCCAGTGATCCTGTCTCGATCCCTTTGCTTTTAGGGGTCGGTGTGGATAGTCTGAGCGTCAGTCTAGCCAGTCTGCCACGCGTCAAACACACAATTCATCATTTCTCCTGCGATACTGCGCGCGATTTATTCAATCATGCACTCAAAATTGATGACCCACGAGAAATTGCACATCTTTTGGAAGCCGCGATGGTGGCGCATGGTTTGGGGGCGCTGGTAAGGGCAGGGAAGAGCTAACGGGTTGTTGAAAAAGCCTCAGGCAGCGCCATCCTGCGTTACCCGTTGTTATACTGAGAGCTATTGTTCTCGAACAGTCTTCTCAGCCAGGCATTTTTTGAACCCCAATAGGCCAGCTAAGCATGAGATCGCAGAGACTTCCCGACCATTTGGTCTCATCAGTTTAGCCGGTTTTGCGCGCTTGGACCTTCATGTCTTACCGCTTTTATCCTGGGACATTACGTAAGACCGACGCCTTTGGTGTAGAATGACCGGCCAACGTGACTAAGACAATCCATAAGTAAAGTCTCATACCAAGCGCCTCGGATGATTCGGGTGAAGGCATGTCTCGCCGGCACTGGTCCAATCCTTGCCAAGCGGCGCAACCCCGAGCAATAACATCTGAGGCGCTTCCTAAAGCCGGGGCTTTGGTTAACCATCTACGCTGGCGCGCCGGCTTGACATAAGAGTGGCAATGTCTGGACTGGCGCCTTCTGTCTGAGTTTCCAAAGATCCGTTGAATGAGGCTTTACTATGGATTGTCTTAGTAAATGGTGCGGCATCAATGCCTGCCATGTGCTGTAATGTTATGATAAATAAAGAAATATTGTGGAGATGATTGAGTCATGGCCGAAATTTCCAAGGCAACGATAGAAGCTGCATTGTCAGGTATTCAGGATCCGTATCTTGAAAAAGACGTGGTGTCAGCTCACGAAGTCAAATCAATTGACATAGAGGGATCGCACGTTTCGGTGCATTTGCAACTGGGTTACCCGGCAAAAGGGTTTGCAGAAGCGTTTGCTAAACAAATCAAAGATGTGCTGGAAGCACTCGATGGTGTGGAGCAGGCCGATGTTACGGTCGAATGGAAGATTGTCAGCCATGCTGTACAGAAAAATCTCAGTCCACTACCTAATGTGAAAAATATTATAGCCGTCGCGTCTGGAAAGGGGGGCGTGGGGAAATCCACTACCTCCGTCAATCTCGCGCTTGCACTTGCGGCCGAGGGGGCTAAGGTTGGGATTCTTGATGCAGATATTTATGGTCCCAGCCAGCCGCGTATGCTGGGGATTAGTGGGCAGCCGCAGTCTGAGGATGGCAATTCTCTGGAGCCGATGGAAAATTTCGGTATTCAGGCTATGTCCATCGGATTTCTCATCGAAGAAGACACACCCATGATCTGGCGTGGGCCAATGGTCACACAAGCGCTGGAACAATTGCTCTCCGACACAAAATGGAAGGACCTGGATTATTTGATCATTGATATGCCTCCGGGTACGGGTGACACTCAGCTGACATTGTCGCAAAAGATTCCCGTCAGTGGTGCTGTGATTGTCACAACACCTCAGGATATTGCTTTATTAGATGCCCGTAAGGGGCTGAAAATGTTCGAAAAGGTTGAGGTTGCCGTGCTCGGGATTATTGAGAACATGAGCACCCACATCTGCTCACAATGCGGCCATGAAGAACATATTTTTGGCGCTGGGGGAGGCGAGCGCATGGCAGAAGAACATGGCGTGGATCTGTTGGGATCGCTGCCACTCGATATTTCTATTCGGGAGCAGGTTGACAGTGGTCATCCTACGGTAGTAGCGGATCCCGAAGGGCGTATTGCCGAGGTGTATCGCGATATTGCCAGGCGTACGGCAGCGAAGCTCGCGGCTCAAGCGAAAGACTATAAAGCAAAATTCCCTAAGATTGTAATTCAAAATAATTAGCTTGCGTGCTCCTAGTACATCGTCCAGTTTAAGATGAAGGACTCAGCGCTTTTGTGATGCTGCGCATTAAGGTGCAGTGCGCAGGCGATGGCAGCAGCGTCCTTGGCAAGCACTGCAACACGGAGGCGCGGCATCACAGAAGCGCCCGAAGGGTTGCCCTGTCAGCATTCCTGGCGGTGTTGCACGCCTTAGTAAGGGAACAACCATTCCCAGCGAGGTGCGCCTACCCAGGAAGGCAGACAGGACAACTGTTTCCGTCATTTTAGACTGGACGATGTACCAGGCACCCAAAGGCTCGCTCGTAGGGAGCGCCTCAGGTTTTACGGCTTGGTGCTGTCTTGCTGGGCAAGGGCAGGAACTTTGCCGGCGAGCCGCACCTTAACCCGGCATATCTGCAGCGCTCTGTCTGCGGCTTTGAAATGGATCGTCAAAGCAACAGCATGACTCGGAATTCTACGTGTTTGGCAGAACCACTCCCTCGGCGGGCTAGAGCTGGTTTGGCAAGGACGACGCCGGGTCTCTTAGGGGAACGGTTTTGGTAGCTACTCAGTGCGCAGTTAAAAAGTAACTCAACCGCGCGCTCAAGTGCTTGCACCCACAAACTTCAGTTGATACGGACATGAGTATAAAATCAGATACCTGGATCCGCCGCATGGTGGAAACCAAGGGCATGATCGAACCATTTGAAGCTGGACAGATTCGGGAAAACGATGGGAGTCGGATTGTCTCCTACGGCACATCCAGTTATGGCTATGATGTTCGCTGTGCCGATGAATTTAAGATTTTTACCAATATCAATTCTGCAGTTGTTGACCCAAAAGCGTTTGATGCGAATAGCTTCGTAGACGTTAAGTCAGACGTGTGTATTATTCCGCCTAACTCTTTTGCGCTAGCACGTACTGTGGAGTATTTTCGTATCCCCCGGAAAGTGCTTACGATTTGTTTGGGGAAGTCCACTTATGCCCGCTGCGGCATTATTGTCAACGTGACGCCCTTGGAGCCTGAATGGGAAGGTCATGTCACGCTTGAGTTTTCGAATACCACTCCCTTACCTGCAAAGATTTATGCGAATGAAGGTGTTGCGCAAATGTTGTTTTTAGAATCCGATGAAGAATGTGAGACTTCATATCGGGATAGGGGAGGGAAATACATGGGGCAAACGGGTGTCACTTTGCCCAAAACCTGAGGCTTACCACGACC
>JANTGD010000196.1 GCA_024763135.1 Thiotrichales bacterium
AAGGGGTCATCTGTAGCCTTGTTTTTAATCACCATAGGAACACTATGATTCATAAAAACAAAACCACATCTAACCCCTTGATGACTCACTGATACAGTCAGTTTGGGCTTGGCGGTGTACTAGCGCTGTGGTGTATCGGTTACCACTGTTGTAACGGCAAGCCACAACCATCCGATAATCAATGCGCTGCCACCGAATGGCGTAATCACCCCGAGCCAGCCAATTCCGCTAACTGCAAGCAGGTAAAGACTGCCGGAAAACAACACAATTCCAACTTGTAGCAGCCAGGCAGATACTCTGGCCCTGGCCGACACAGCACCGCAGCGTAAGCCGATACCCAATATCAGCAGCCCCAGCGCATGAAAGAACTGATATTGGACTGCGGTGTGATAAACAGAAAGCAGGTGCGGGGTTAACTGGGTTTTTAAGGCGTGGGCACCGAATGCACCGAGCATGACCGCTACGGCAAGATTGAGTGCCGCAATACTGACCCAATCCCAGCGTTGCTGTTTGGCGGTCATGACGGGGTTTCCTTACTGGGTGTGTGTTCTGCGGGTTCGGGGAGTACCAATGCCAGTATTGTCCACCCGGCCGAGGGTCTGATCGGATGATCAGCGTCGCCGAAAACGCGCAGATTGCCTTTCGGAGTGATTGCAAACAAGGGCCGGGCTCGCGTTCCGTACTGCTGCTGATACTGTTGCCAATCGAAGTTTTCGCTGAGTTTGGTGGCTTTGATTTCAGCGCCTTTTGCCATTAGCGATGCTAGTTTGGCGTAGTTCAGGTCCTCTGCAAATAACAGGTTGCTGCGGCGCTCTTCTCCTGCAGCGTGCACCGTGCCGCTGTTTTTCCTCGGCGGCGGAGGCAGGGTGTACACCGAGCCCTTGCCAAATTCCGTGGCATACCGCTGCGCAGCGAGCACATTGAGGTGATCATTTTGCGACAGGCCGAGCATCACGCCAAGTCCGACCAGATCGAGCTGTCGATCGGCTCGTTGGGAGATGGCATTTCCATAAAAAGCGTCCAGCCCCTCTAGCAACGCGGCAGAGACGTGCGGCCAGTGACTGTCCGTCACGAGCGTTCGGAAACCCTGTCCCTGTAACGCCCGGGCAATCGCGCGAGCCACTTTGTTCGCACCGATGATTAACACACCTCTGGGTTCGGGCTCCGCCACACCCAGTCGCAAAGCCAAAGGCCTCGCCGTGGCACTCTCGAGCACAACCGTGCCAATGATCACCATAAACGTCAGGGAAACCATCTGTGGTGCCTGAGCAAACCCAGCCTCTTCAAGTCGCAGCGCGAAGAGCGCCGAAACCGCAGCCGCCACAATCCCGCGGGGGGCAATCCAGGCTAGCAATGCACGTTCTTGCCAGGAAAGTGGCGAGCCCCACGTGGCGACAAGAATTTTCAGCGGGCGCGCCACAAACTGTATCACCAGAAAAACCAGCAGAGCAGAGCCCGAAATCATCAGTAGCTCTGCGCCATCGATGCGCGCGGCGAGTAAAATAAAAAGACCTGAAATCAATAGGATGCTTAGGCTTTCCTTAAAGTTAAGAATATTTTCTACGGAGACCTTAGGCATATTGGCCAACCACATTCCCATGACCGTCACGGCCAGTAATCCGGATTCTTCTTCAAGCTGATTGGCAAAGGTAAATACCCCAAAAACCATACATAAGGTAAAAACACTGTGTAGGTATTCTGGGAGCCAATGGCGGCGAATGAGCAGGCCCAGCAGATGCCCGGATAGCGCTCCCGCGGCCACGCCAACGGCCACCAGCTTGCCAAATATCCAAATGATATGTGCAAGCCCCCCATTCCCTTGCTGACTGGAAATAATAAAGTCAAAAACCAATACCGCCAGCAATGCACCGAGTGGATCGATAACGATCCCTTCCCAACGCAGGATGTTCGCCACGTGAGCAGTGGGGCGCACGGTTCTTAGCATGGGTACAATGACTGTAGGACCCGTCACCACCACGAGTGCGCCAAATAGCATGGACAATGACCAACTCAGTCCCATAATCCAATGCGTGGCCACCCCGGTAATCGCCCAGGTGACAAGGACGCCAATGCTGACCATATTGCGTACGACTTTTTCGAGCCCCTTGATCTCTTTGAACTTTAATGTCAGAGCTCCTTCGAACAGGATCACCGCAACAGATAGCGAGACGACGGGAAACAGGAGATCTCCCAGGACGAGATCTGGGTCGAGCCACCCCGCTACTGGGCCTAGAAAAATACCAATCAACAATAAAAACAGAATGGCCGGGAGCTTGATCCACCAGGCGAACCATTGGGCAAGGCTGCCCAACACGCCTATCAGAGTCAGCGTGACGATAAGATTTTCATGCATGCTCGGGGATTCCGATGGTATCGAAGACATAACAGTAGTGAAAACCCAGTGGAAATACTAGGTCGCTGACAGGTTGAGCATTGATTAAACAATCACGCGCGGCCGATTAACTCAATTTATCGTAAAACATCTTTGATCTGGTTTTCGGTCTTGGTTTATAAGCTGAACTTATCGTATAGCAGGAAGTTTCATCCAAGCAGCCCAGGAGCAGGCAGGCCTCTCTGATTAAGCAGCAGTGGCAACCTGAGGGCAGTCCCAGATAGTGGTTCTCATAGAAGTCTATGATTTTTCGTATAATCTAAGCATGTTTACGCGTTGGCAGCGGATCACACAGACTCGCAAAGAGGTGGCGGTTGGCTGCACTGACCTGGGGAGACAGTCCCATGCTCAGTACATTGCGTGCTGGGGAAGGATCAAATTGCAGCGCGCGGCGGGGGAAAAGCATGCGCCGGGCTGTTGAATGCGCACGCGATCGACGTCTCTGAGCATGAAGATAAGTGACTTTACATTGGGTTGTCTTAGTCATGTGGAAGGTAAAATCACTTATCCGTTTTACCGTTTGGTATATGCAGTTAAAATGAAGGGCGGATTTGCATGCATATTGTCAGTTTGTTTTTTTTAATTCTGATTCTTGGCGCTTTCCTATTACTCATTTTCTACCCGTTTCTGCAGACGAAGCGTGTTAAGGGAAAGCAGCTCGCCACGCTGTGCAGCAATTGTGACGATTTTGAGCTACCCAAAGGAGAAGGGCTTATTTATTTCTGGAGCCCGGGATGTGGCCCCTGTAAAGCGATTACACCCGAAGTAGAGAAGCTGTCCCATGAGCGGGATGATGTGCGCATCGTGAATGTGGCTGAATCTGCCGAGAGTGCGCGTCGGCTGGGCGTCATGGTGACCCCGGCGTTAGTAGAGGTCCGGCGGGGCCAGGTAGCAGATATTATATTGGGCGCCAGAACCAGATCCCGTATACTCGCCCTGCAGAAATAAGCAATTCAAGGGCAGAATATTGTGTATGAATGCTGAGGAGCCTGATTTAGCAACAAAGCTGAACCTGGAAACCGGCAAAATCGGTTGGCCTGAACTCCAAAGGCATTTTGCACGGGGTCAGGTGTATGTGGTGGGGCCATCACTGGATCTTGTGGAGGTGGCGTATGCGATGGTGCAAGACGAGCGCAGCCAAGTTGAGCAATGGCTGAATGAGCGCACGTTCGCTCAAGCAACAGCCGCCCATGCCCGGGATTGGCAGGCGCGTTCTCCTCAGTTCTGGGCGCTGGTCGTCGCGCCCTGGGTCCTCGTTCAGGAAATGGCCGACCCTCTCTGACTGTAACCTGCGTTTATAGATTTTGTTATCCCGTCGAATTGTTGTTTTATTCGGCTCCCAATCCTGGGGCCGACGTCTGCTCTACGCCTATGTGCGGGACTATCACACGCCACTGTGGATTGGTCAGCATGCCCCCACGGGAGTAATGTCCACACCCGCAAGTAAAGCCCGATATCAATTGGGGCGCGAGTTCGATTGTGTCGTCTACGATGCTTGGGATGGCCTGGATCCAGACGCACTAGGCGCTGTCACCGGCAGTTTGGTGGGGGGCGGCGCATTTCTTCTATTGCTGCCATCGCCCGCTCAGCTCCCTGAATTTGTAGATCCTCACAATGCGCGCATTGCGGTATACCCTTGGCAGGTCGAGACGCTGGGCCGGCGATGGTGGCAACGTTTGATGGCACGGATCGACACCCATTCCTCTGCAGTCGAAAGATGGTCAGAAAGAGATTATCCGGATCCTGCACACATGCCACGTTTGCACCGTTCACACCCGCAAACGCCGCCTACTTCCGCGTCGGACCTGAACAGACCAACCCCGGAGCAGCAGTCGATTCTGGACGAGATCCTCCTGCTTCAGCATCGTACAGAGCCCGCGGTGCTCATCCTGACAGCCGATCGTGGCAGAGGTAAATCAGCAGTACTCGGTATGGCAATCGCCACCTTGCGGCAGCAGAGGCTGGGATCGGTACTGCTGACCGCGCCGGGACGAAATCGCGCGGCGGTAGTGCTTAAACACCTTACTGCTGCTGGGTATGCAGACGCTGGGACATGCTTCAGGGCGCCTGATGTGCTCGTGGCGGCGGGGCAGGGAACAGAGCTGCTCTTTGTCGACGAGGCTGCGGCATTGCCAGAAGCTGTGCTCGAAGGACTGGTGACCCAATATCCGAAGCTTGTTCTAGCTTCGACTGTGCACGGCTATGAAGGCAGTGGTAGAGGTTTCGCATTGCGTTTTCAACGCCTGCTGAAAAAAAAGGGGATTGACGCTGTTTGGCATACGCTGCAAGCGCCGGTGCGCTGGCAGGTCGATGATCCGTTGGAAGCTTGGTCTAATCGCATTTTGTTATTGGATGCCGAACCGGTTGCAGCGGCGTCTGTGCAAGCCTGTGATGTGGATGGGTTGCAGTTTGAGGTCGTGGACCGTGATCAATTGAGCCAGGATGAGGAGCAATTGACCGCGTTGTACGGTCTATTGGTCGCAGCGCATTACCAGACGCGCCCGATGGACCTTCGACAAATTCTCGATGGGCCTAATATCAGGTTACTGGTCGCCAAAGCGGGCCAGGCTATCGTCGCAGCTGTTATGTGCGCCATCGAAGGCAAACTTCCCGAGTCGCTTTGGCGCGACATTGCGTGGGGGAAACGACGTCCGCAGGGGCATTTATTACCCCAAACCCTGACTTATCAGTCCTGCGCAACAGCAGCGGATTTACAGCTCTCGGCGCTCCGAATCGTGCGGATTGCCGTCCATCCGGAAGCTGTTCGTCGCGGTATTGGCAGCCGCCTGCTGGGTGAGATCAAGCGCTATGCAGCACAGCTGGGCCTGGATTATCTGGGTGCCAGCTTTGGGGTGACGGCGGAACTGTTGAATTTTTGGCGCGTCAATCGCTACGTTGCGGCGCATTTGGGAATGAGGCGAAATCCTGCCAGCGGGCTGAATTCATTAATAGTGCTTCAGGGATTAACTACTGCGGGGCATGAATTTGTTCATCGGCAGCACGCATATTTCTCGGCCTCCCTGCCTGTGCGGCTGGGAGAGCAGTTTCGAGATCTCGATGCGTCAGTAGTCTTGCAGTTGCTGATGGGCGCTGCTGAGTCTGTCGATGCACCGAGCAAGTTGGAGCGTCAGCTGATTGAAGCATTTGCATTTGGTCATCGGGGGTTTGAATCACTTCAGGAGACCTTGCGATCATTTTTTTTATATTGTTTACATCAAGAAGTTTTTAACGAATGGCAGGAAGATCAGGACCTCGACCTGCTTATTAAACGCTTGTGGCAAGGTTATGACTGGGCTGCCATACAGCAACTGTATGCCTTGCCAGGCAGGAAGGTGACACAACAACGCTTGCGAACAGTTTTTGCACGCATGTTAAACTCTATCGAGGAGCCTGTTCGAGAATAGTTGGCCTACCGCGGGGAAGCCCTATTGAGCGCATCTTTTCGGTAGCGTTGCGTATTTTGAGTCGCATTTAAGGAAGCTCTGATTCATTCTGGTGCGAGCAGATGGTGGTGAAAAATCGTCCCATTCAAGGCGCGGATCGCAGGTAATCGCTGGCTATTGCGAAGATCCGCAACGCAGAAGTGGGCGATTTTGCGCCTCAAGATGCCGTGTTACGAATTGATCAGAGCTTCCTTAAGACGGGATTGTTCCGTTTGAGATTTTTTCTCCAAACTGCTCACGATGCGCATTTTTGATTGCGAGCAATCGCTATCAACGTATCCGTATAGCGTATCTTAATCTTTTGGCAGTTTCCGGATAGAGGTAAAACTGCGAGTTTTTAGCTGGTGCTGCCAGCATTTTTTTAAATCTATTAAGCCAATGGCGAGAGAGGAATATTATGAGCCTTTTCGTCAAGGAGTACAGACATGAAAGCCATACTCAAGAAAAGCAGTGCTGCTGAGCCATTCAGTTTTGTTTTCAGTGAGGACGAAAAAACCATACTGCGTAGCGAAAACTACAAAGAAAAACGCAATGCACTCAAAGGCATTGAATCGGTGAAAAAAAACGCCGGCAATGATGCTCGTTACGAGTTGAAAGAATCCAGTAACGGAAAATTCTTTTTTAATCTCAAAGCCAGTAATGGACAGGTGATTGGTACCAGTCCCCTGTTTGCGACTGATCAGGATCGAAGTGCGGCGATTGCAACGCTCAAACAGGCTGAGAGCGCAGAGGTTGAAGATCACGCGTAGCGACTCGGCTAAGCTAACCCCCTGAAATGCGCCAGCTCTGCGTTAAAAAATGCTCATCGACAGTTGTAAACTCATATTGTGCGCTGCGATCTGACTTTTTCATACACAATGCTGAGTAATTCAGCCTTATTCGGAGCGCCCCAGATGTTATGGGCCAGGACGCGGTACACTGGCAATGGCCCAGCTCCGTCATTTTTAGCTAGACGAGGTACTAGTACACCGCCAAGCCCAAACTGTCTGTATCAGTGAGTCATCAAGGGGTTAGATGTGGTTTTGTTTTTATGAATCATAGTG
>JANTGD010000197.1 GCA_024763135.1 Thiotrichales bacterium
TGCTCGACATGGAACAACCATGGCTTCGCAACAATGCCTTGTTCTGAACGCGTGGGTTTGCGCTGATATAGACAGTTTGGACTTGTCGATGTACTAGTCCAGCGTCTGTTAGCTGACATCGGCGAGATCGATCGTTGTGCTCGCGCGAAGATCTGCTGGGTGTAGGCATTTCGTTGCGCGCGAAAATGTCTTGATATCGGCTATGCTGCACGCAGGCTGAACAGTGACCTTATGGTTTCCTCATTCTTACGGAGAAGGTTATGGCTACGGGAACTTTATTTATTGTATCTGCTCCCTCCGGTGCGGGTAAAACCAGCCTTGTCAAGGCACTTTGTGAACGAGTACCAGGGATCGCATTATCGGTGTCGCATACCACGCGTGCGCAACGTCCTGGAGAACAGGATGGCGTTGACTACCATTTCGTTACTCAGGAGGCATTTGCCGCAAAACGCGCTGCAGGTGATTTTTTGGAATATGCGCAAGTGTTCGATCACTTTTACGGTACGTCGAAATCAGCCGTAGAAGCATTGCTGGCGGCGGGTAAAGATGTGATCCTGGAGATAGACTGGCAAGGTGCGCGTCAGGTGCGTCAGTGGATGCCCCAGAATCTTTCCATTTTCATACTTCCACCTTCAAAGCAGGCATTGGAACAGCGCCTGCGCGGCCGTGGTCAGGACAGCGAGGCGGTCATTGCGCGGCGTATGCGCGACGCACAGGCAGAGATGCAGCACTACGATGAGTATGATTATCTTGTGATCAACGATGAGTTTAGCGTTGCGTTGGAAGAGTTGCGCTGCATCGTACTTGCGCAGCGCCTGCGGTTGCCCACACAACAAGCCAAATTTACCCCGGTCATCGAGGAATTGTTGGCATGACTCGCCAAGATTTCATAGACTAAGGGGTTCTATACAAAATTTTAATTTTTACGGAGCGCCCATGGCCAGAGTCACAGTTGAAGACTGTATGGAAAAAATCCCGAATCGTTTCGAAATGGTGTTGGTTGCCGCTAAGCGGGCACGCCAGATTTACTCCGGTAGCGAGCCGACGGTTGAGGAAGAAAATGACAAGCCCACAGTGGTTGCGTTGCGCGAAGTCGCCGAGGGTAACGTCGGTCCTGAGATTTTAGAGCAAAAGGATGAGCTGATCATGCCCGACACCGATGCCGGTTTGATGTCGTTCTGAACCGAGTCGTTATTGCGCAGGGTCCATTCTTTGGATCGAAGACCTGTGGACTGTTCAGCTCTAGTGTCGTGTTTTATATAAAGCTACCGCTAAGAAAGCCATGTAACACGCGGGTGCAAGGCGCAGTCTGCAGGGAATGGTTGTTTCCCTGCCACGAGCTGCAACACCGCCCTCGTGGATCGAATAGCTACCCGGAGGGTGAACTGAGCCAGATAATCTGGGATGTTGCGTTTGTTCGCCAGAGCATCACTATGCTTTTACAAGCGCGCCCGATAGCTCACTTGGCCCAGTTCGTCTTAATCGTCGCTTTCTATGAAATACTACGACCGGGCCTCTAACATGCACCTGTCTATCTTGAGCCTGCAAGCTTGGCTGCTGAGCAAAGCGCGAGACCTACGCCAGCGGGTAGTCGGAGGAGCTTCAGTCAGGGTTGCCTGCCGCCTTTCCAAGCCCTTTACTGGTGCGCTTGTAACGTCGTGCAATGCGTTGCGATGCCTGTTCTTACGGGGTGGTAGTTGTGCGACTTTGCTATGCCGTCGCGCAACTTTGCCGGTGAGTTGACGCGTGGGTAATTTTTCTCAACCAGAGCGTTTTCTCGTCAGTGATCTCTGTTCTATTCTCGAGACTTACCTAGAGCCTGAAGAGGTCCAAAAGATCTATCGGGCCTATCTGTTTGGCGCTGAAGCACATGAAGGGCAAAAGCGCATCAGTGGTGAGGCGTATATTTTTCACCCTCTCGCGGTAGCGCGCATCCTCGCAGATATGCATATGGATGCCGACAGTATTACGGCTGCGTTGCTCCACGATGTTATTGAGGACACCAGTGTTACCCAGGAAACGCTGGCTAAACAGTTTGGAGAAGATGTCGCCCTACTCGTAGATGGTGTCAGTAAACTCACCAATCTGAAATTCGATTCCAAAGAAGAAGCTCAAGCGGCCAATTTCCGCAAGATGTTGCTCGCGATGGCCCGAGATCTTCGCGTGATCCTCGTGAAGCTGGCTGATCGGCTGCACAATATGCGTACGCTGTCTGCATTGCGCCCGGATAAAAAACGTCGCATCGCGCGCGAAACCTTGGAAATCTATGCGCCGATCGCACAGCGCCTGGGAATGCGCGCCATCCGGCGCGAGTTGGAGCAACTTGGCTTCGAGGCCATGTACCCCATTCGCTATCAGGTTTTGCAGGCTGCGGTAAAGCGTAAAAAGGGGCAGCGCCGGGAGTTGATGAACAAGGTCGAGGTCGCCTTTGTCAAGCGCCTGGAGGAGTTGCATATCAGCGCACGTGTCCATGGTCGAGAAAAGAACCTGTGGAGCATCTACCGTAAAATGCGCGATAAGCGGTTGTCTTTCAACGAGGTCTATGACGTATTCGCGATTCGCATGGTGGTTGCCGACATCGATACCTGCTACCGCGCGCTGGGCGCGGTGCATACGCTCTATAAACCCGTTCCGGGGCGCTTCAAAGACTACATTGCGATCCCCAAAGCCAATGGCTATCAATCATTGCATACTATTCTTTTTGGTCCCCACGGTGTGCCTATTGAGGTGCAGATTCGTACCGAAGCGATGGATCGCGTCGCCGAAGCGGGCATTGCGGCGCACTGGCATTATAAATCCGGTGACGAGTACAGCTCGGCGGCCCAACAACGGGCGCATCAGTGGGCGCGCAGCATCATGGATTTGCAACGCAACTCTGGCAATGCGCTGGAGTTTTTGGAAAGTGTCAAGGTTGACCTGTTTCCCGACGAAGTCTACGTGTTTACACCCAAGGGAGAGATCATGGCGTTGCCTCGCGGTGCAACTGGTCTCGATTTTGCCTACGCGGTGCACACAGACATTGGCAATTCCTGTGTGGCAATCAAGATCGATCGTCAGCTATCACCGCTGAGCACACCATTGCAGAGTGGGCAGACGGTTGAAGTGATTACGGCCCCTAATGCGGCACCGCGTTCCGTGTGGTTGAACTATGCTATGACCGCCAAGGCGCGGCACAATATTCGCCACTACCTGAAAACCATCAAGGAACACGAGGCCATCGATCAAGGGCGCCTATTGCTGCAAAAGGCCTTGGGTGAGGAAGATGTCAGGCTGGATGAGGTTGCACCAGAGCGCATGCAGGCGCTCCTAGATCGTTGGCAACTGACTGATCGTGATGCCTTGTATCGGGAGATTGGCTTGGGTGAACGCATTGCGTCTATTGCTGCGCGCGAACTGCTCGAGCTGGACCAGGATACCGCAGCCGGGGACCGCCCCTTCGTCATACATGGGGTGGAGGGCATGGTGCTCAACTTTGCCAAATGCTGCAGCCCGATTCCTGGTGATCCCATTGTGGGTGTAATGAGTCCGGGTAAGGGTATGGTGATTCACCGCACTGACTGTAGCAATGTGCGTCGTATGGGGGGGAGCGATCGGGTGATTGCGGTTGAATGGGCGGAGGATATCGAGGGAGAGTTTCCGGTCAACATCCGCGTACTGACGGCCAATCAACGCGGTGTGCTCGCGCAAATCGCGGCGGCAATTTCACAGCAGCGTGGCGATATCACCAATGTCACTTTTAGTGAGCGCGATACTATGTCCACCAATGTGAATTTCACAGTGAACGTGCGCAATCGCAAGCACTTGGCCGAAATACTTCGGCAGCTGCGCAGTATTCCGGAGGTGCTTAAATTAACGCGGCTGATGGGATAGACTGAACAGGAATCATCGCTCTTTAGCACCTGCGTCATTTGGCCGATCTCCGCATGATTTTTGTACGTCCTCGTTACGCGTGAGTATGCTGGTACTCAGCCAAATTCCAGGCAGGCTGAGTGTTCATCCAACATCCAACAGATCAATAGGAATACAGGCCGATGTCCCGAGAAATCATTTCAACCGAGCAGGCACCCGAAGCAATAGGCACTTATTCACAAGCAGTCAAAGTAGGCGATACAGTATATTTATCCGGGCAGATTCCTTTGGTGCCCGAGACTATGGCCCTCGTTGCTGGAGATATCGATGCGCAGATTCGTCAAGTCTTTGATAATTTAACAGCGGTCGCTACAGCGGCGGGTGGTTCGCTACAGGAAGTCGTGAAGCTCAATGTGTTTCTCACCGATCTCAGCCATTTTCCCAATGTCAATCAGATGATGGCTGAATATTTTACCGAGCCGTACCCCGCACGCGCAGCGATTGGTGTGGCCGAATTGCCCAAGGGGGCTGCCGTTGAGATGGATGCCATCCTCGTACTGGCATAGGGGCTGTCGAGTTCTTGAGGCATCGGCTGGAAATTTTCACTATGCCAGTTCCCTTGCGTGCATGGATATGATGCTACCAAAGGGCTGACCCCTTCAGCCTATGCAAGGCACAACAGCCCGCGGGGAGTGATACACCCTTTTCAACCTAAAAACCTCAGTTGGGCGCAAAAAAGACGCGTAAGATATTGGTGTGGATGGTGAATCGGAAAAACTCGTGGTCACCTTATTGGCGATGAGAGGTTTTTCTGATTTGCCAGGTGCACCAAGAGCTTGCGTGGGCTTTTGTGATCCAACTGAGGTTTTTAGGTTCAAAGGCTGCAACGCGGCACCGGTTGATTGGGGCGCTCTGTTGCCATCTGCAAGAGGGGAGCAATCCCTTAGTTAACGAGAAACGCTCGTTCATGGCGCTGAAAATTATAATTATTGCGTACGAGTCTGCGTACTTCACTTTCGGACATGCCCTGCAGCTCTTTCTCCAGGTTTTCCAGGGCCATTGTCAAGGAGCGTGAGGCCGTTAGGAATTCGTCACTGGCGAGACTCAGTTTCTGCTGAGAGCGGGGTGTTCTGAACCAGCTGAGAAAAATCGATGTATCCAGCTGCTGTCCAATGACCTCGGCGATGGTATCGGTGAGGGTGTGCGCTTTAGTCACCTGGGAGGTGATGGTTGCGAAGGCGTGTAGTGAGGTGAGCTTTTGACCAGAGCCGTAGTACCAGTTGTCGAAGCGTGCCCGAGCGCTTGCGATTGAGTCCCGGGTTTGTTCGATTTCGTCTCCGTCGGACAAGGCTCGCGCCAATGCCCGCCATTGGATTTGGGCGGAGCGAGCGGTTCTAAGTTGCCCTAGCAGTACCTGTTTTTCCATTTCAAGTGCTCCTTGCATTCGGTGCTTGGCCCTGAATTCTAGCCTCGTTTTTCGCGCCGGTTTCGCGATGTAGTTCGCGTTGTTCAGGAAATATCGGCAAGGGATTCCAGTTTTTGCCTGAAAGGCCACATTGCGAGCTGATCGCCCTGATGCGCACGCTGCTGGTGTACGACGCGAACTTATTAACAGGTTGATAATTATTACATTTTTATAAAAGTAACGTTGCTTAGAAATACAGAGCGAGCGCTAGCGTAAGAAAGTCGTCGTTGCGCAGTGCATCAATGGGGTCGCGGGCATTAATATGACTGAAGCTCTGACCTTCAATAGTCAGTTTCCATCGCGCACCTAAACGACGGTTGGCCTCGACCCGGAGTGTGGTGGAACCGTAGTCCAGGTCAATCAGAGCGCCCGCGAGAATTTCGGAGCTTTGGGTATCGTTAAAAGCCCAACGCGTGCCTAAGAACAGATCATTTTGAAAATTGATCGGCGTCGCACGGTCATCATAGAGGTATTCCGCAAGCACGCCCAATTCCAGGCCCGCGTCTGTCAGTGCGGGCAGTGTGTACTCGAAGCCGCCAACCAGCGCCAGGAAATCCTTAGGTTCGGTGGCGCGGTAAATCATTTCCAGCTTGAGTAACCACGCGTCGAGCGTGCCTTGAAGGTCCAGCCCTATCTGCTGCATGAGGTAATACACGGGGACCAGCCGCTTGGAGCCCGAAGATCCACGGGCTTCGAGCACCGGGTCGCGCGATGTGCCGTTGAAGTAGTGAATACCTAAATCCCAATAATCTAATATGCTGCGGCTTAGGCGTAGAGCATAATCCACGTGTTGTGCAGCATCTTCACTTTCATATGCCGGGTGATCGCTGTCCACAACCAGGGGGCCGCGCAGTCGCCCGTGGGTACCGGGAAAACTGCGCTCGCGAAATCCTGGTAAGACATAAAATTCGAAATAATTCTCCCCTTGGCTAACGTTTGCCGCGATCATCGGCTGTCCGAATTTGTCTTCACCGTCGATATTTTCAACCAGATCAGTTTGATTGATGGTGTCGACTAAATGGCGGGATTCTGTGACCCCCCAGTAAACCTTATCGATGCCGAATCGCCATTCCCAGTCCCCACCTGCCGCGAAGAGATAGAGTTCCCGCACGTCGGCATGTGTGCGTTCGCGGTCATGCTCGTCGGCGCGCGCAAACCCCTTGAATGTGAGGCTGAGATCGGGACCACTGAGTTCCCGGTAATATTCCGGTTCGAACGACAAAGAGGGGTAATTGTTGCGCTGACCCGGGTAGGCACCGGCGTGAAAAAAGTGTTGGTTTTCAATGGCGAGGTGGCCGCTCCATTGTGCCTGCGCAGGCATGTAAAGCAGGCTCAGCAGCCCCCCAATCAGGATGCGTTTCATGGTCTTTTGACTCAGTGGGGTGGATCTTGGCGAGGTGCCGCGAAACAGGCCACGCGCCTAGTACCTCGTCCAGTTTAAAATGACGGACTCAGCGCTTTTGTGATGCTGCGCATCAAGGCGCAGTGCGCAGGCAATGGCAGCGTCCTTGGCAA
>JANTGD010000198.1 GCA_024763135.1 Thiotrichales bacterium
TAAGGTGACCACGAGTTTTTCCGATTCACCATCCACACCAATATCTTACGCGTCTTTTTTGCGCCCAACTGAGGTTTTTAGGTTGAAAAACTCTCAGCTGGCACGACCGAGCGTTAATTGTGGCTCAAAATGCTCATTTACTGCGTGTAAACTGCGCTTTTTCTCCAGATTTTGCCTTGTCTCGCACTCACCTGAGAGTTTTTAAACTGCCTGTTAAGGAAGCTCTGATCAATTCGTAACACGGCATCTTGTGGCGCAAAATCGCCTCCTTCTGCATTGCGGATCTTCGCAATAGCCAGCTATTACCTGCAATCCGCGTCTTGATCCGGAACATCTTCAGCGCATTATATGCAGCTTTCCTATCCGGTTGTGGCTGCATAACGCGCCTGCAAAACACCCAACATCGCGCGCAGTCCCATGGCTTCCCCCCCTTTCGGGTGGCCAGGCCTGGACGCCACGTTCCAAGCCATCACATCAAAATGCAACCAGTCCACTGTGTCAGGAACAAACCGCTGGAGATATAACCCAGCCGTAATCGCTCCCGCATAGGGCGAAGCAGCGGCATTGAGTGTGTCTGCAAACTCGCTCTTGAGTAACCGCTCGTAGGGTGCATGCAGAGGCAACTGCCAGGCAGGGTCTTCTGTATCACTGGCACAACCCTGTACGCTAGCCGCGAGCGTAGGATTGTTACAAAAAAAACAAGCAATTTCAGTTCCCACCGCGACGCGCGCAGCGCCCGTCAAAGTGGCAAAATCAATGATCAAATCAGGCTCGAGTTCACCTGCTCGTGTCAGCGCATCACACAGTACTAAGCGCCCTTCGGCATCGGTATTGTCGACCTCCACCGTGAGCCCCTGCCGGGTTTTCAGTACATCGCCAGGGCGAAATGCATTGCCCGAAACCGCATTCTCTACGGCCGGTATCAAAACCACCAGCTCCACTGGTAATGTGTGACTCATTATCAGCTCTGCCAGCCCCAGCACATGCGCCGCGCCTCCCATGTCTTTTTGCATCAGCCGCATGGATTTTGCGGGTTTCAGATCCAACCCGCCACTGTCGAAACAGACGCCTTTACCCACCAGTATCACCCGAGGCCGTCCAGGCTGCCCCCAGCGCAATTCCAACAAACGGGGAGCATGCGAACTCGCACGCCCCACCGCATGAATGGTGGGATACCCCTGGGCCAACAAGTCTTCCCCCACGATTTCACTGAACTCCGCCGTATACTGCTCCGCCAATGCAGCCGTCGCTTGTGCCAAATGTTCGGGCATCATTTCGTTAGGTGGCATGTTGATGAGATCACGCACGCGATACAATGCCTCGATTTGCGGCACGACTTCGGCATAGGCTCGCCCCACTACGAGCCGTGGCGCCTCTGCTGACGGTTTGCTTTTGAAACGTTCGAATCGATACTGTGCCAAGGCCCAGCCCAAACCGAATTGGGCCAGCAAGGAATCACTGTAGCTACCCGTCAGCTGATAGTCGCCCGGCGGCAGGGTCGTCGCCAGCTCCGCCAGCGCCCAGCGAGCCGCTCCAGCTTCGATTCCTGCCAGGTAAGCGTGCGGGCGACCATTGTCATCGGGTAGCAGACACCATTGTCCCGCCCCCCCCGTAAACCCTAGCGCTTCTATCCACGCAATGTAGGCAGGTGTTTGCGTGCTTTTCCAGGTGTCCAGCTCTGCTTGCGTGAGCAGATTCAAAGGCACCGCCGCATCGCTGGTTTCCAATAGCGTAATCCGATTGTCCAAGCGCTTTCTCCACTTATTCGGTGAGGGGCCTATGATACTATGCCTGTCTTTCAGCTCAGGCCAATTTCCGCACCCCGCATGAATCTCGCTCTCCGCATCGAAGCACTGCACAAAACCTACCGTGGTGGATTCGAAGCGCTCAAAGGTATCGATCTGAGTGTGACCGAAGGTGACTTCTTCGCGCTGCTGGGCCCTAATGGGGCGGGAAAATCCACCACGATTGGCATCATCACCTCTTTGGTACGCAAAACTTCTGGTCGGGTCTCCATCTTCGATTACGAAATCGATAGCCAACCTTCGCAGGCCAAACGGCTGATCGGCCTGGTTCCTCAGGAATTCAATTTCAATCAATTCGAACCTGTGGAAGAAATCCTGCTCAATCAGGCGGGTTACTATGGACTGGGGCGTCGCGCAGCCAAACAACAGGCAGAACACTTTCTAAAAAAACTGGGACTCTGGGACAAGCGCGATGTCCAGGCGCGCGACCTCTCCGGCGGGATGAAACGGCGCTTGATGATTGCCCGCGCGATGGTGCATACGCCGCGTATTTTGATTCTCGACGAGCCTACCGCAGGAGTCGATATCGAAATCCGCCGTGCCATGTGGGCGTTCATGCAAGAAATCAATAGCAATGGCACGACCATCATCTTGACCACGCACTACCTGGAAGAAGCAGAAAACCTGTGCCGCAACGTAGCCATCATCAATGCTGGCAAAATCATTGAGAACACCAGTATGAAAGCCATACTCAACAAACTGGATTTCGAAACCTACGTGCTGGACCTCGCAAACCCGCTTCACCAGATGCCGAATATCGAGGGGATTGAAACCAAACTCATTGACCCAGTAACCTTGGAAGTCGAAGTCGACCAACGCACCAACCTCAACTGGGTATTTTGCGAACTAAACCGCTTAGGAATCGCAGTGAGCAGCCTGCGCAATAAGCATAATCGCTTGGAAGAACTGTTTCTCCATCTTACTCAGGCCGCTTGATTCATGACCCCCTCGGAACAGCTCCACGCATTAGCGACGATCCTGGTCAAAGAAATCCTGCGATTTTCACGCATTTGGTTGCAAACCATCCTCCCCCCTGCCATCACCACCGGACTCTATTTCGTAATTTTCGGCGGCTTGATCGGACCGCGCATCGGTGAGATGGAAGGTTTCTCCTACATGGAGTTCATCGTTCCCGGACTCATTATGATGAGTATCATCACAAACGCCTATGCCAACGTAGTTTCCAGTTTTTACATGGCCAAATTCACCCACAGCGTGGAAGAAATGCTGGTCTCACCCGTGCCAAACTATATTATTCTGTTGGGCTACACCGCTGGGGGGATCGCACGCGGGCTAGCGGTGGGCTTGGTGGTCACCGTGGTCTCACTGTTTTTCAGCGAACTCCAGGTACAGGACTTCGGCATCAGTATCAGCATCGCGTTCCTGACTGCGGCGCTGTTCTCGCTGGCAGGCTTCATTAATGCCGTCTATGCAAAGTCCTTTGACGACATTTCAATCATTCCGACCTTTGTGCTGACTCCGCTCACCTACCTGGGGGGCATTTTCTATTCGGTCGCGATGTTACCCAACTTCTGGCAGCAAGTTTCCCTGCTAAACCCAATTCTGTATATGATCAATGCTTTCCGCTACGGACTGTTAGGGGTATCGGACATTCCCGTCGGCATATCGTATATTATTATTTGTGGATTTATTTTCGTTTTGTTTTTAGTCTGTCTCTACCTGCTCTCCACAGGTAAAGGCATACGTGACTGATAGCCCCGCCTTCCCGAGAATACCAAAGGTTCTGCCGCATGCGTACGTCAGACAACTTAAGCAGTGAAACCATCCGTTGGTTCCGCGATGCGGCCCCCTATATCAATGAACACCGGGGCTGCTGTTTTGTGGTGTACTTTTCGGGTCAGTTGGTCGAAAGCGCACAGTTTGACCGGCTCATTCACGATCTGGGACTCATGCATGCACTGGGAATCAAACTGATCCTTATCAATGGTGCACGTCCTCAAATCGCCCAACGAATCGCCAAGGAAGGCATCGCACCGAGTTACTCACATGGCCTGCGCGTAACCGATGCCCAAACGATCGACTTCGTTCTGGAAGCGGTTGGTCGGTTGCGCGTGATGATCGAATCCAAACTGTCTCTGAGCCTGGCCAATACCCCGATGTCCGGAAGCCGTTTGCGGGTCGCCAGTGGCAACTACATCACTGCGCGCCCCATGGGTATCCTCGACGGCATCGATTTCCAACATACCGGGCAAGTGCGTAGAATCGACACCCAGGCGCTCTGTCAGTTGCTCGACCTGGAGCATTGTATCCTGCTGTCACCGTTGGGCTACTCACCCACCGGCGAAGTCTTCAACCTGAGTTCAGAAGAAGTTGCAACGCAAACCGCAATCGCCTTGCAGGCCGATAAGCTCCTACTCCTCAGCGATACCCCGGTGCAGCCTCAGCTCCCCCCCCAAGTCGACCATCACCGCGCGTCAAAATTAATCACAGAGGGTACGCTCCCCACTGAATTGAGCGTGCATTTGCAAAACTCAATCACTGCCATCAAACAGGGGGTCAAGCGCTGTCACATTATCGATAGTCAGCTCGATGGCGGAATTTTGCAGGAGCTGTTTACGCGCGACGGCATTGGCACGCTCGTTTCAAACGACGAATATGAAGGGCTGCGGCAAGCAACGATCGATGATGTTGCGGGGATTTTGCAACTGATTAAGCCAATGGAGAACAACGGCACCCTGGTGCGCCGTTCACGCGAACAACTGGAGCTGGAAATCGAACACTTTTGGGTCATTGAAAGGGACGGCAAAATCATCGCCTGTGCTGCGCTCTACCCCTTTTCCGATGAAAAAATGGCTGAAATCGCCTGTATAGCGGTCGACCGAGCCTATCGTAGACAAGGGCGCGGCGATACCCTGCTGAAATTCCTGGAGCAACAGGCCCGATCTCAAGGTTTGAAGCGCCTGTTTGTCCTTTCCACACAGACTCTACACTGGTTTCGGGAGCATGGTTATGAGCCGGGAGCGCTCAAGCAACTGCCTGTAGCACGCGCCTCTCTGTATAATTTTCAACGTCAATCAAAAATATTCATCAAAACCCTGTGACTGCACCCATCCAGCTTTTACAGATTACCGACTTGCATATTGCTGTGCCGCCCCGATGTTACGCTGGGGATCAGATTTCGACAGATGAGAGCCTGGCATGGGTACTGACACAGCTTCGCGAGCAACCGCGTGATTTCCTGCTCTGCACAGGAGATCTGGTCAATCAGCCTAGCCAGAAATCTTACCAGCGTCTGGGCGAGGTGCTCAGTGTCTTACCAGACCCTGTCTATTGCCTGCCAGGGAACCACGACAGCCTCCCGCTGGCGCAACACGCAACCCAGGCGTTTCCCCTGATCCGCTGGGACACCTGTCTGATCCGGGATCAGTGGTTGATTCTCATGCTCGATTCACATCGTGAAAACGAAGTGCCAGGTTACCTGAGCGATACCCAATTAGGGCTACTCAGAAAACAGCTCGAATTACATCCGGACAAACACGTATTGATCTGTCTGCATCATCACCCCATCCCCATCGGCAGCACTTGGCTCGACTTGCAGATTGTCCAGAACCGTGAGGCATTGCTGCAAATCGTTGCTCAATCGCCACAGGTCCGGGGCGTTTTGTGGGGGCATATTCACCAGGCATTTCACCAGCAATACGGAGGGATAGAATGGATCGGTTCACCATCGACCTGTTTCCAATTCAAACCCCGCGAACCGGACTACGCGATTGACACATTGCCTCCGGCCTATCGGCGTCTGACATTGCATCCCAACGGTAAGATCGAAACCGAGGTGATTTATTGTGAACTTCCAGCGCACTGATTTTGTCTTAGAGCAAAACAAGATCAAAACACGCTCGGGAGGCTAATAGTGGAACTGGCAAAAGAACTTACCCAGTATCTCAATCAATCATCTGCAGATGTCTTTGAAGCCGCGCTACTCGTAGCGCGGCACGCCAACCCTTCACTCGACATCCACAACTATAAAACAATCCTTGATCAGTGGGGTGACGAACTCTATGACCGCTTGGGTTCAATCGAAACCCAACGCGACCAGATTGCGGTTCTCAACCGCTTTGTCTATAAAGAATTGCACTTCAGCGGCAATCATCAAAATTACTACGATCCGCGCAATAGTCTGATCAATGAAGTCATAGAGCGACGTACCGGCATCCCGCTGACCTTGTCTATTGTCTACATGGAGCTGGCACGTCGCGTCGGCATTGAGCTGGAAGGGACCTCCTTTCCGGGGCATTTTCTGGTCAAGCTGCCATTGGCAGAAGGTCTCGTGGTGCTCGATCCGTTCAATAAAGGAATCAGCCTGGGCGAAGACGACCTCAAACAAATCCTCATCAACACCAAGCTGACGCCCAATGAAACGCTGCTGAAAAGCGCACTGAGATCACCAACACCTGCCGAAACCATCGTTCGCATGCTGCGCAACTTGAAAATCGTTTATCAGAAACAGGGGGAAAAATCAGCCGAGCTGGAGATTCTCAATCTCATGCTGGAAATCGATCCCGATCTGATGGAAGAACTCCGGGAACGTGGCCTGTTATTGCGTGAACTCGAATGTGCGCACTCTGCATTGGACGACTTGATCCGCTATCTCGCCAATAGTGAAAGTGAAGCGCATGTGGACAGCATTCGCACCGCTATCCTTGAATTGCAACGCAACCTCACACCATTGCATTGACGTCGCAACTCGAATGAGTCGCCCGACCACCCTGCCCCAAGTCCTGGCGGGGTGGTATGCTCATGCTCCCGAAACGCAGTTCGTTAACCGGCTGTTGAACCTAAAAACCTCAGTTGGGCGCAAAAAAGACGCGTAACATATTGGTGTGCATGGTGAATCGGAAAAACTCGTGGTCACCTTATTGGTGATGAGAGGTTTTTCTGGTTTGCCAGGTGCGCCAAGGGCTTGCGTGGACTTTCGTGATCC